>JAAZND010000078.1 GCA_012798485.1 Candidatus Beckwithbacteria bacterium
CTGGATCTGGGAAATCAACTCTGATGCATATCATTGGGGCTTTAGATACTCCTACATCTGGAGACTATTATCTTGACGGTAAAAAGGTAAGCAACCTTAAAGATGATGATCTAGCTGAAATCCGTAATAAAAAAATCGGTTTTGTATTTCAAGCTTTTAACCTGCTTCCAAGGACCAGTGCTTTAAGAAATGTCATGGTGCCAATGATTTATGGCGATATTGATAAAAACATTAGAGAAAAAAAAGCCAAAGAACTTTTAAACTTAGTTGGTTTAGGAGATAGGCTCTACCACTTTTCCAATCAACTTTCCGGAGGGCAACAACAAAGAGTCGCTATTGCCAGAGCTTTATCGATGAATCCAGCCATTATCTTGGCAGATGAACCAACAGGCAATATTTCTGGAAAACATGTTGAAGAAGTTATGAATACTTTTAAAAAACTCAACCAAGAGGGTCATACAATCATCGTGATTACTCACGAAAACGAAATCGCTGAATACGCACAACGCACTTTATTTTTAAAAGACAGTCATTTAGTAGAAGATAGAATTAACAAGAAGAGATAAATATGTCATCCTGAACTTGTTTCAGGATCTTTTTTAAATTAATTTAAAAAAGATTCCTAAAAAGTTTTAAATGATAAAATTATGGATTTTATCGAAATTTTTAAAGAAAGCACACTCACCTTAACAACCAATAAAGTTAGAACTGGACTTGCCATGCTTGGAGTGATTATTGGTATTGGTAGTGTGATTGCTTTGATGTCTCTCGGCCAGTCTTCACAAAAAAATATTACTGATCAAATTCAATCTTTAGGAGCTAATTTACTAACTATTCAACCTGGAGCCGCTCAAAGTGGTGGGATTAGAAGTTCATCATCAAGAGATACACTAACTTTAGAAGACGCAAAGGCAATTAAAAAAGAGATTTCTTTAGTGACAGAAATTTCTCCAATTATTTCTGGAAATTCTCAAGTTGTTGCTGGAAAAAATAATACTAATGTTTCCATTTATGGTGTTTATCCAACATATACTAGTGTTAATAATATTAAAATTGCTTCAGGCTCTTTTATTACAGATAAATATCTTAACAACATTGGGAGAGTAGCAGTTCTAGGACCAGATGTTGTCACAGATTTATTTGGTGAAGGAGCTAATCCTATTGGAAAATCTATCAGAGTGAATGGCCAAAATCTTAAAGTTATTGGTACAACTGTCAGTAAGGGTGGTTCTGGAATGATGAGTTCTGATAATATGATTTATATCCCTTTTACTACTGCTTCTAAAGTTTTATTTGGACAGAATTATCTTTCCAGTCTTAGTTTGTCTGTTATTAATGAAAATTCAATGACCCAAGCTGAAGAACAAGTAGAAGCTTTACTTTTAAAAAGACATAAAATTAGTGATCCCGATAAAGCTGATTTTCGTATTATGAATCAAGAAGACATTATTGAAACTATTAGCTCTGTCACAGGAACTTTTGTAACGCTTCTTGCTGGAATAGCAGCTATTTCTTTAGTTGTCGGCGGTATTGGGATTATGAATATTATGCTTGTGACCGTGACTGAAAGAACACGCGAAATCGGTTTAAGAAAAGCACTAGGGGCCAAGAAAAAAATAATTATTACTCAATTTTTAATTGAGGCTATTCTTATTACTTTTATTGGTGGAATTATTGGGGTAATAATCGGAATACTGATTTCCTTTATTTTATCCAGTCTTATGAGTCTTTCTTTTACGATTAATATTTCTTCTATTTTTTTGGCTTTTGGAGTTTCCGTTTTTACCGGAATTGTTTTTGGTTGGTATCCCGCCAAAAAAGCCTCAGATTTACAACCAATTGAAGCCTTGCGTTACGAATAAGGTCATTCCTGCGAAGACAAGATCTAAATCTTATTTAGGCGGGCAAGCCTGCTCCAAAAGCTTCCAATTTACAACCAATTAAGTTAAAAATAAGCAATTTATTTTATATACTTATCTGGAAATTTAAAGCATTGGACAAATAACATTATCTCCTTCGATTAAATAATCTGTTTCATTGGGTAAAGTACAAACTTCTCTCTCAGGATCAATTTTTCCACCTTTTATAATACAATTAATTTCTCCCTGAGTTTGAAGCTTACTAATATCAATACCACCTTCTGGGCATTCTTGTCTAAACAAAGCCCATTCTTCACATTGTTTCCCATCTGGCCAAATACAAACGCCATATTGACCGCCAGAATTATCAGCTTTAATCTCCAATTTTCCACCTTTTGTTTCACAATTGGCAGAAGCAGGATTAGCAATCCCGACATTTTGATTAGTTTCTTCTTTGGCAACCGGGGTTGTGGTTGGTAAAGAATTCACTGATTGATTTTGGCTTTGGTTCTGAAAGCCACATGCGGTTAAAAGTAGAACTAAAGAAAAAGAAAAAAGTAGAATTTTTTTCATATTTTTAAAAATTTTTTATAACTATAATAAGTTTAACTTAAATTCCAATATTTTTCTTCCAACCTTTCGACCAAAGAATAACAGCAACCACAAAAATTCTGTTTATAAAAACCTTTGTTTACTTTTTCTCTTTCAATTTTCTGAGGAATAAAAAATTTAACTTTATATTTTTGAGCCAAATCTTCTCCTATTTTTTGAATTTGCCCAAAATTCTGATATTTACTGGAAAAAAGAGTAGAGGAGACAATTTTAAAATCATGCTCTTGAGCATAAGCAAAAGTTTTTTGCAGTCTTAACTGCCAACACACAGAACAGCGTTTTGCTTGAACTTTAGAATCCAAATCTTTTAAAGCCTCAAAATAATCCTGAGGATGCCAGCTTTCGATTATAATTTGGTTGTTAGGAAACATTTTTTGCACTGCCTTTTGTCTTCGCAAATGTTCAGCCAAAGGATGAATATTGGGATTATAAAAATATAAAACTACTTCTTCTTTTTTATAAGCCGTTTCATTCTCAATCGAGTCTAAAAGTTTGAACGCGCAATCAGCACAACAGGTATGAAGTAAAAACATATTAGTGTTAAATAAAAAGTAGCAAGTATTAAATTTAAAACTAAAACTTATCATTCTGAATAATTAGAAAAATTATTCAGAATCTTTCTTAATTTTATAAATCTAAAAAAATGAACAATTTAAAATCATTTATCAACAATAAGTATTATAATACAAACATGATTTCTATAGATCAATTTGATTATCCATTTTTAGAGGAACAAATTGCCAATAAACTAACAAACCCTCGTGATCATTCAAAATTAATGCTGCTTAATCGGCAAACTAAACAAATTTTTCATCATTATTTTTATAATTTGCCTGATTTAATTGATTGCCAAAACACTGTTTTAGTTCTCAATCAAACCAAAGTTTTTCCAGCTCGTCTTTTTGGACAAAAAGAAACTGGGGGTAAAGTGGAAATTTTACTGCTAAAAGCTCTATCGCAAACTAGCTGGGAGATAATGTCAAAACCTAGATTGAAACTCGGGCAACAAATAATTTTTGGAAATGATCTAAAAGCTAAAGTAATCGCTATTGATGAAAATGAAGGCTATCCTCAGCTTGAATTTAATTATAATTATCAAGATTTTATTATCAAAATCAATCAAATTGGAATTACACCAATTCCTCCATACATTAAAACTGAAGAAACCGAACAAAAATTAAGACATGAATATCAGACTATTTTTGCTAAAAATCTCGGCTCTAGTGCCGCACCAACTGCCGGACTACATTTTACCAAACGATTATTAGAGGAATTACGAAATAAAGGCACGCAGATTGAATATATCACTTTGCATGTCGGCCCTGGAACTTTTCAAAATTTAAGACCAGAAAACTTGAAAGAAAAAAAACTACATACCGAAGATTATGAAATAGATCAAAAAACTGCAATTAATTTAAATACAGCAAAAGAGCAAGACAAAAAAATTATTGCTGTAGGAACAACGACCACCAGAACTTTAGAATCAAATGTTTTAATTGATAAACTTCAAAATAATGTCATTTCGAACGAATGTGAGAAATCTTATTCAATCACAGCCCAAAAGGCTTCAACTGATATTTTTATTTATCCTCCATATCAATTTAAATTTATCGACGGATTAATTACCAATTTTCATTTACCTAAATCCAGCCTTTTAATGCTTGTTTCAGCTTTTGTCTCTGCTCCTCAATCTCAAGATAAATTTGAAAATTTTGAGAAATCTTTAGTAGGTCAAGCTTACCAAAAAGCCTTGGAAAATAACTATCGTTTTTATAGTTTTGGCGATGCCATGCTGATTATCTAAAAATATTTTACAAAATTACAGTTACTTACATAAACTGGAAGGTTTTGGGGCAGAAGGATTTCCATGTCTTTCCCACTGACCATTCTGGCAAACCCAGGTATCTTCATCTCCGCCAAAAACAAATCTGATAGTCAAAAGAGTAAAACTGATAATGACAATAATTAAAAAAAAGGAGATTGCTGTTTTCATAAATAAAAATAACTTAAATATAAGGCAAATTTTAACAAGTAAAAATGAAAAAATGATGAAAATTTAAGATATCTTCTTTGGCCAAAGTGTCCCGGCTTTTTTCTCGGCTTTATCGCCGACTTTATAATCTTCCCAAACATCATGACTGACTTCGACATTTAAAGTTTTTCCTTCGGTAGTTTTGAAGACAAGAATAAAACGGTTTTCTTCACCATCATCCATAGTATCAATAACCTTGTGTTTCTTTTCAACGACTTCACCAATCCAAGCACTTGCTTTGGCTTTGAAAATTAGTTTAACAACTAAACCTAAGAAACCGACAATAATCAGGCCAAAAATGGCAAAGAAAATAATAATTGGGCCAAAAACAATGGCTTTAGCTGGATCCATAAAATAATAAAAAAGTAATAATATCTACTTTCTTATAGATAAATTTTATAATTTTTTTAAATAATCCTTTTTAAAAATATACACATCAATCGGCTTTCCAATAATTTTATTTTTTGCCCAATTTGTATATATTAAAGATATAAGTTCAAACTTAAATTTGACATAATTAGCATAATCTTCTTCGTTATTTAATTTATTAAAATCAGACAATTTAAATATTTGTAGCATAAATTTATCAATTTCTTCAAATGCAAGCACATGTGTTCTGATATCTCCATTTCTATAAAACTGTATTGCATTTTTATTAGTATCACAATTTTGTCCATTCCAACCAAATAAATTAATTGCATCTCGTTCAAGAAAATCAGATGTTGGTTGGTTATATTGTGGCAAAACATTTCCATAATTCCAGCCAACCATAGCATTAATATTAGAAAAATGCCAAAACTCTGGAAATCCCTGATTGTTGTATCCACTAATATGAAATCCTGATATGTTTCTATTTAATATTTCTTTATCTATTTCTTTATTTAATAATTGACAAAGTCTATTACTGAAATCTTTGAGATTATTAATAGTAGAGTTATTTCTAATAAACAATAATAACCAATCAGTTAAATAAATTTCTTTACTATTTTTAATAAATGAAGCTAATCCAAAATACGATACTGTTGCTTTTAGATAAGGTATTGGCAATATCTTTTTTCTGTTGGAATCAAACTTGCCATTTCTAGTTATCCTCCTATCAGCGATAGCTAACTGAAAAGTATTTCTGAATCCATCTAAAATGTGTATTTCATTTACTATTAAAGTCATTTTCTCTTTTTTATCTGTTTTTTAATAAGCTTACAAAAAGTATTAAATATTATCTTAAAAAGTAAAATTGAAAATTTTAGAACTTTCAAGATTGTTTTAAGAATAGTTTGCAGAATCGAAAGTGTAGTTCTCCCAACTTTAGTTTTGCGGTAAACAAATAGTAAAACACCAGAAATTAGAGCAAAAACTCCGGCAATAATGGCATACAATTTCCAACCCAGATAAATCGATTCTTTCACTTGATTATCTTTATCAATACTGATTTGTTTACCGGAAGTTATGGTTTCGGTTTTTTTATTATTCAAAACCTGAACTTCGCCCGTATCAACCGCTACGTTAAAATTATTTTCCAAATTAGTCAGTCTAAATTTAGTATGAACATTTTTAACTACAAAATATTCATCCGCATTTAACCTGTTGGCTCGGAATAAATTGAGTTTGCTTTGGAAAAGCTGCATATCAAAGCGGTCAAATTTAAGCGCATAGACAATTTGAGGTGAAGCAAAATCTGCTGTCATTTGACCTTTAAGTAAAATTGGATGCTGGTAATTATCAACTGAAAACAGAGTATCTTTAAGAATAAACAAACTGCCATTAGCTCCGCCCATATCCAAAGTAATATTTTGATTAGCTAGATAAATTGCCCCTTCCACCAAATTATTAAAAGATTGCTGACTAGCCTGATGCCAAGTTCCATCAGACCAATACGATAAAGCGCTGGTTTTAGAATTCGGAGTAGCACTAGGGGCAGGACTAGCAGGATTATACTCAGTTGTGTAAGAACCAATTTGATAATACTTTAACGTTCGATTATGTTTGGTCGCATAAAATAAGCCTTTGTCATTGGCATGGACAAAAACCACATCTTCATTTTTGTTAGGTTGAGTAAAGGTTTTATCAACATTATTGTCGGTAAAGATTTTAAAAATACGGTAAGGTTCTTGTGATATCTCGGTTGAGAAAATCACATATTTACCACCTGGAGAAACTGAAACCGAAAGTGGATCACCACGCATTAGGACATCTTTTTCCCAAGCCTTATTGTCGCCAATAAAAAAATAAACTTTTTCAGCAGTAAGGATTGCTAGATTCTGAGCATTTTGGTCACTATCAGCCTCATCATAAGCGCTTGTATAGTTACCATAATTTATGATTACATTTTCATAAATTGATTGTTTGCATAAACCACCGTCTTTGGGACAGCCAGCTACCAAATTATTATCAGTCATGAAATGCACGACACCTGAATAACCCTTGGACTGCTTGCTATCTTTAATACCTTCAATATCATGACGAGTATAAATATACAAACCTTTATTCA
>JAAZND010000079.1 GCA_012798485.1 Candidatus Beckwithbacteria bacterium
CATTGCCTCATAGGCAGCTCTACCTAAAGTTAAAACAATATCGGCTTTTTTAATTCTATCTTCAACATTAAAAATACGTTTGCCAAGTCCTAAAAATTTTACAGCTAAATGATTTTTGGTCGCAACGTTTTTAATAATTAATTTAGCTTTTTGATCAATTCTAGGATTGAAAACTAATAATTTTTGAGGAATTTTTGGCAATGGGGAAAAACAAGAAAATTTTTCTAAATCAACACTGTTGGGAAAAAGAAATAATCGGTTTTTGGCAATTTTTTCTTTTTCCCAAATTTTAACGAGTTCATGAGAAATCCCGCCATAATAATTAAATTGCACTAAGCCAGAATGCGTATCAATTGGAGTTAAAAAACCATGTTTAAGCATTACAATCGGAGTTTTTGGAAAATAAAAGCGGGACAAGATTGCTACTAGATCTTGCTGACAATGAATAAGGTCAAACTGTTCATTTTTTATTTCTTCTAAATTATCAACACATTTTATTCCCAATCTTCTTGTTCGCTCGACAATTTCTCCACCTAAAAATGGAGAATAGAAGGTAGCATTTATTTTGTTTAACCGTAAAAATTTTAAAAGCGAATAAATAAAAGTTTCTGTACCAGTAAATCCAAGATAGCGGAAATTAGTGATTAAGATTTTCATGATTTTTTTATTATACTATGAGAATTCATGAAACTTTTAAATTCCTACTAAAATAGTAGGAGTTTGTGTTATAATGATTTGTTATTTGTTTTTAAAAAAATTATGCTTTCGATTTCTAAACGCAGTCAGTATGGTTTATATTTTTTAATATTTCTGGCAAAAAGCAAGCAAGGGAAATTTTTTAGTATTAAAAAAACTGCCAAAATTTTACATTTGCCTTATAGATATTTGAGTCAGATTGCTAAGGATTTAAAAGATAAACAAATTCTGGCAAGTAAAGAAGGATCGGGTGGAGGCTATTTTCTTACCAAAAAACCAGAGGAAATTAGTATTTTAGAAATTATTGAGTTGTTGCAGGAGCCAATTAATCTAATAGATTGTGAGCAAAATATTTGTGAGCATAAACACAATTGCAAAATGAGAAAAATTTTTCTCTCGCTTGATAATCAGATGCAAACAATGCTAAAAGATATCAAATTAACCGCTTTTTATGATTAAAACTAATATTAAAGACGATTTTCCAATTTTTAAAAATTATCCAGATTTAGTTTATCTTGATAATGCGGCGACGACTCAGAAGCCTAGAGGAGTTATTGAGGCGGTTTCCAATTATTATCAAAAGTTTAATAGCAATGTGCATCGTGGACTTTATCAACTGGCAGAAGAATCAACCAGAATTTACGAAGATAGTCGTAAAACAGTGGCGGCATTTATTGGTGCAGATCAAGAAGAAATTATTTTTACTCGCAACACTACCGAAGGTTTAAATCTGGTGGCCTACAGCTTAGGATTAAATCTAAAAAAGGGTGATGAAATTATTTTGTCTCTTGCAGAACATCATTCCAATCTTGTTCCTTGGCAAATTATAGCCCAAAAAACTGGAGCGGTTTTAAAATTTATAGATCTTAATGAAGATGGTGAGTTGGATTTAAACTCTTCCTCAGATGGGCAAAAAGGAGGACTAAAAGGACTTTTATCAGTTAAAACTAAAATTGTCAGTCTTGCTTATATTTCTAATGTGTTGGGTAATATTAATCCGCTTAAAGAGATTTTTAAAACAGTAAAAAAATTTAACTCTCAGATTATTTGTATTGTGGATGCGGCTCAAAGTGTTGCTCATCTTCCTTTGAATGTAAAAAGTTTACAAGCTGATTTTGTGGCTTTTTCTGGTCATAAAATGTATGGACCCATGGGAATTGGAGTTTTATATGGAAAGAAAGAAATTCTGGAGAAGATGGAGCCTTTTTTGGGTGGAGGGGATATGATTGCAGCTGTTTATTTAAATCACAGTGAATACAAACAAGGCGCGGCAAAGTTTGAAGCTGGAACACCCAATGTCGCCGGAGCTTTAGGATTAGGGGAAGCGATCAGATATTTACAAGCTATTGGAATGGAAAATATTGAAGCCAAAGAAAAAGAATTAACTGCTTATTTATGGGAAAGGTTAGAAAATTTTCCTAATATTAAAATTTTAGGGACAAAGGATTTGGCAAAAAGAAGTAGTTTAGTGGCTTTTGAGTACAAGCACGTGCATGCTCACGATGTCGGTGCAATTTTGAGTAGCTCAAATGTGGCAGTCAGAGCAGGACATCATTGTGCTATGCCTCTACATAAAAATATTGGAGTGCAGGCAAGTACCAGAATTTCTCTAAGTTTTTATAATATGCATAAAGATATTGATCAATTTTTTATAGGTTTACAAAAAGTTGGGAAAATTTTCGCTTTTTAAAAATTCGGTTTTTGTTCAAAAAAGTAATTAATTAAAAATTTATATTTTGGGAATTTTTAAGTTATTCCCTGTTAATAACTTAAAAAAATCAAGATGGATTTCTATAAACCAGATCTAGTAAAATTATTTAAAAATCCTCACAATTTTGGGACGCTTGAAGATGCCGATATTGAAATTGTCGAAACCAATGCTACTTGTGGAGATGAGATTAAAATGCAGATAAAGCTTGATAAAAAGACAAAAAAAGTAGTTGATGTTAAATATGTTTGTTTTGGTTGTCTGGTTTGTATTACTTCCAGCTCTGTTTTTACAGATATGATGAAAGGTAAAACTTTGGCAGAAGTCAAAAAGATTACTTTGGAAGATATTAATAAAGTTTTACAAATTCCGATTACTTCCGCTAAACTAAATTGTATTAGTTTAAGTATGAAAGCGGTTAATAAAGGAATCTCGCAATATGAACAAAAAAAATAAAATTGACTCCTCTACTTTTAAAATTAGCAAAGACATGATGATGGGAGAAATCATTACAGAGTTTCCAGAGACAATCGAGCTTTTGTTAGAGATGGGTTTGCATTGCGCCACTTGTCATATGGCAGCTTTTGAAACCTTGGAAGAAGGAGCACAGACTCATGGGATGAATAAAAAACAAATCAGTAATTTAGTGAAAATGCTCAACGAAAGGATTAATAATGAGTAAAGTTAAAGCTGTTTTTTTTGATTGGGATGGAACACTAGCTAATACTTTAGAACTGTGGTTTACTTTCTTAAAAATTTATCTGCCAAAATTTTCTGAGTTTGAAGTTAAACATAAATTAATTGGCTGTTTTGATCCTATCAATTTAGATCAAGAAAAAGATATCGATTTTGGCGCAAAAACCTCTGCCTTTTTCCAGGATAATCAAGCTTTAATAAAATTGAATGATGGGGTTTTTGACCTACTTAATAATTTAAATTTAAAAGGATTTAAGTTGGCTGTTTTATCATCTACCTCCAAAAAAATAGTTTCAAATTTATTGCAAAAAGCCAAAATTTTTCCGATGATAGATTTGTTTTTGGGATTTGAAGATGTTAAAAGCGCTAAACCAGACCCAGAAATTTTATTTAAAGCCTTACAGGATTTAAATTTAACAAAAGAAGAAGTAGTTTTTGTGGGTGATAGTAATGCTGATCTTCTAGCTGGGCAAAAAGCTCAGTTAAAAACCTATTTTTATTGTCCTCAATTTAATCGAGATTTTTATCAAATTAATCCACTTGATTATTGTAGTCAAGATTTAATTTTTGATGATTTTAAAAGATTTTCGATATAAATGTAATTTTTACTCCTAATTTACCTCTTGACAAGCACCTCTGTTTTCCTCTAGTATGAAGGCAATACCTCTGTTAACAGAGGAAAATTTATAAAATAAAAGCGTTTAAAAAGCGCAAGCAAAGAAAGCGAGGTGAAAAGAACATGGCCTTCAAATTTAAAAATTCCAAAGGTGTAGAATATTTCCTTCACTATAGAGATGTTACCTTAAGAGGTGGCAGACAACAAAGAATTTATTTCTTTGCTAGAGAAGTCAGAGACAATGCTTTAGATGCTGTTCCAGCAGGATATCAAGTTGTGGAAACAGAAAGAACTGGTATGCCAGTTTTGAAAAAATCTAAATAGTCTTTTTTGTATTTTTGATAAAAACAATCCTCAGATTTTTGAGGGTTGTTTTTATTATTAGCATTAACTATCATTATTATTATGGATAATGATGATTCTCTGATTTCCAATAATCAACTTGAGGATAAAAATATAATAATTAGAAATAATAATAAAATTTTTATTGCAGCAATAGCAGTTCTTCTTCTTATTGTTTTTGTTCTTTTTATTGTAATTCTCTACCTCAATTTTAGAATATCGAAATTAAATACCATAGCAGATAACAACACTACTAATAAACAAGAATTAAATACTCAAAAAAAAGGAATTGATAAGGAAGAAAAAATAAATGATAATGATACAGAAATAGAAGATAATATAGAAGATAATGAGGTAAAAGATGATATAGAGCTAGATTATCCAGAGAAATTAGAGAATTATTTCAAATCTGATTCAGTTTTTGCTAAACTCTGCCAAAAAGAAAATCAAACAGAAGAGTATTCTAATTACTTTTTAAATCCAACAGATTTCCCAATAAATCTTAGTTTTTTAGAAGAACAAGAAGAATATCAAGTTAATCAAAGACTTAGTTGTGGACATGAAGGTTTTTTTTACTTAACTCTAAATCAAAATAATAATAAAATTTATGTTTTTGATCAATATTCAGAAGAGGGAGGTCATGGCGGACTATCTTTCTTTAAAAAAACCGGAGCATTTTTTAAAGAAGATGGAGATATAGAATATACTTTATCAATTCCAAGAAATGATGGTTTACAACTTTATACGACAGATACTGTGTCGGTTAACTTAAGAGCTACAAAAAAGATAATAACTAAAGATGGTCAAGAAATTTTTATTAAAACAGAAGCTGTTTTTATTGAAGCTAATGATCCTGATTTAATTTCATCTTTGACAAAATATACAGATCCAGATGCATTAAATAGTTTAAAAGAAGCTTCTAGTGATGATTTTGGTTTGGATCAAATAGATCCTAATACAGTATTAAATTGGGAAGATCTTAATATAATTGAAGAGAAATTAGCTGAAGAATTTAAAAACACAACAAATGAAGATCAAACCGAAAAAATTGCAGAATTGAAAAATATTTTAAGCAGTTTTACTTTAAAATAAGCCTATGCAAATTATTGATAAGGAAATTGATTTAAACTTAGAAAAAGTTTTAACTTCTGTCAAAGAAATATTCCAAGAATTAATTAGTCAAGAAAAGATTAAAGATGGAAATTTAGTTTTGTGGGTACCGCATGAAGTTTCATCTTTGATCCAAATTGGCTGGGAAAATGGATTAACTGATGATCTTATCAATTTTTTACAAGATTTAGCTCCAGAAGGAAAATGGACAAAACATGATGAACCAAATACTCCCTTTCGCTATAATTTTTTTGAGCATATCAGAACAAAATTAATAGGAACAGTTTCGATGACACTGATTGTAAAAGATGGACAATTAATTTTGGGTAAATATCAAGATTTATATTTTTATAGTCCGGTGTATAAAGCAATTCCTCAGCAAAAAATATTTTGTCGCATGCTTATTTTTTCAAAAAAGAAACAGGCAGTTTAATAAGTTTCACAAAAGAAGGAATCAAGTATTTCTTGCCAATTTTGAATAATGTGTTCCAAAAAGTTTTGAAATAAACAAAGGAAAAGAATAAAGAGCCGACAACCATGACCGCATCATATGAGAGACGGAAATAATAATATTCGTTCAGATGAATGATCATGCCAAATTCATCCATAATCAGTCCCAGACCAATGCCATAAAAACAAGCAAAAATTTTTTTGTGATGCTCATCAAGGTCATGAAGAAGCGCAAAACTGGTAATAGCCAGCAGCAAAACCCCAACGACAAAATGATGGATATGAATACTGATATTAAATAAACTGATCAGGGGTAAATCTTGAATTTCCTGCCCTGGCAGAAAATAAATAACAACTAATCTTGCAGCAATAAAAGTCAGCACAAAAGAATAGAGAATCCAAAAATTAATTTCCTGTTGTTTATTTACAATGAGATTGTGATAAACTTTGGGTAAAATTTTAAAAAATTTAAAGATTTTTTTCATATATTTTTATAGTATAACAAATTTTTAAATTTCCCATTTTTATGCCAGAGCTTCCTGAAGTCGAAACCCTCAAAAGGCAGCTGCAACAAGTCATTATTGGTAAAATTATTGCTAAAATTGATATCTTGAAAACAAGAAGTTTTGTTGGTAATCCCAAGTTATTAATTGGCAGAAAGATTGAAAAAATTGAGAGAAAAGCTAAAGTTTTACTTTTTTCTCTTGATCATAAGGATTGGCAAATCCTGATTCATTTGAAAATGACAGGACAGCTAATTTATGAAGGAGTTCAACAAAGAATTGTCGGTGGTCATCCTACTCCAGATTGGATTGCTCAACTTCCTAGTAAACACACCAGAATTATTTTTTATTTTACTGACAAATCAACTTTGTATTTTAATGATATGCGTATTTTTGGCTGGATTAAATTTATTCAAAGCCGGCAAGAATTAGAAAAAGAATTTATTAACATGAATGGGATAGAACCATTGAACAAATATTTTACTTGGCAGAATTTACAAAAAATATTTGCAAAAAGCAAAAGGTCCATTAAACTGATGATTATGGATCCAAAATATCTTGTGGGAGTTGGTAATATTTATGCTAATGATGCTTTATTTAAAGCTAAAATTAATCCGCAAAAACCCGCTAAAAATTTGAGTTTGCCAGAAATTAAAAAATTAAAAGAAGCAATCGAATTTGTCATTTCCCAAGGTATTAAATATGGTGGAGCTTCTCAAACAAACTATGTGCATTTGGATGGAATGGGAGGCAGTTATCAAAAACATTTTTTGGTTTACAAAAAAGATAGACAAGCTTGCCCAAATTGTCAGGGAAATATCAAAAAAATAAAACTAGGCGGTAGAGGCACATTTTTTTGTCCTTCATGCCAGAAATAGATAAATGAAAAATTAAAAATTAACTTAAATTAGGGAATTTAATCTTAGTCAAGTGTCATCCCGAATTTATTTTGGGATCTAACAATTTTGTTTAAGATGCTGAAACAAGTTCAGCATGACAATTTTTATTTTAAAAAGATTAAAAATTTCGTAATTTCAATCAATTCAATTTGTTTTTACAAAAATTGTCTCTTCAAGATTTTCGCTCTTATCAAAGTCAAGATTTTACTTTCAGAAAATCTCTAACTATTTTTTTGGGTCCCAATGCCGTTGGTAAAACTAATATTTTGGAAAGCTTGGTGCTGCTTTCTGTAGCCAAAAGTTTTCGGCTCAAAAAAGATGAAGAAATGATTGCGTGGGGTAAAGAGCTGGGAAGAGCAAAAGCATTTTTAGAAAATGAGGAAAGCGTAGAAATCATCCTTACGCATGGTCAAGTACAAGGGAAAAAAGTAGTAAAGAAAAAATTTTTAGTCAATGGAGTAGCTAAAAGAAAACAGGATTTTGTGGGTCAACTCAAAACAGTTTTGTTTGAACCACAAGATTTACTTCTCATTGTCGGTAATCCTTCCAAACGCCGAGACTATCTAGATTTTGTGCTAGCACAAAGCGACTGGCAATACAATCGTTGCCTTCTGGTTTATAAAAAAGGTTTGAGGCAAAGAAATAAATTATTAGATTTAATTAGAGACAAAAAAGCCCAAGAAACCCAGCTTGAATTTTGGAACCGAACTTTTGTTAAAAATGGAGAAATTTTACAAGCAAAAAGACAAGAATTTCTAGAATTTTTAAATCATTTTGTAGGCCAAAAAAAATTACCTATTTCCCCTATTTTTGTTTATGATAAAAGTTTAATTTCTTCTCAAAGATTAGAGCAATATCACTTGGCAGAAATTGCTCTTGGCAATACTTTGGTTGGTCCGCATCGAGATGATATTTTCATCAATTTCAAAAATGAAAATGGAGAAACTCTCAGTTTGGCTGATTTTGGGTCACGCGGCCAGCAAAGATTGGTAATCCTTGCTATGAAAATGGCAGAGCTTGATTTTATCTTCCAAAAAACTTCCCAAAAACCAGTTTTACTTTTGGATGATATTTTTTCCGAGCTTGATCCAGAGCATCAAAGAGATGTTTTGCAAATTGTGAATAATTATCAGACAATAATAACAGCGACAGAAATAGCTTTTTTAGATCAAAAATTAATAAAAGATTTTGAGATTATAAATTTATGAACATAATCGATCATCATTTTTTAAAACAGCTTCATTTGCCAGCTAAAAATTCCCATAAAGGTAATAATGGTAGACTGATGATTATTGGTGGCTCTCGTCTTTTTCATGGAGCATCTTTATGGGCTCTCAAAGTTTCTTCAAGAATAGTGGACGCGGTTTATTATGCTTCTGTGCCGCAAAATCAGAAAATTGCGCAGTTTCTGCAAAAAAGACTTTATGCTTTTATTTGCGTGCCGCAAGGCAAAGAACAAGATTATATTGCAGAATCAGATGTAATTTTGATTGGTCCTGGAATGGTGCGAGGAAGCAAAGAATATACAGGGACAAGAGAAGATGAAAGTCAAACTAGAGAAAAAGTTTTAGGTTTTTTGCAAGCTTTTCCAGACAAAAAATGGGTGATTGATGCTGGAGCTTTACAAGTCATTTCACCTAAAGATTTGGCAAAATTATCACAAGTGATTATTACTCCTCATCAAAAAGAATTTGAAAGATTATTTAATGTTAAATTGAACCTAACTAATTATAATCTTGATGATGGCGGTTTTTTGCAAAATATTATTTTAGTCAAACAAAAAGCTTTAGAATTTGGTTTAACCATAGTTTTAAAAGGCTTGGTAGACATTGTAGCTTCTGCCAGTGGAGAAATTTATCTTAATAAAACTGGGAATGAAGGTATGACTAAAGGAGGAACAGGAGACGTTCTTGCAGGATTGATAGCTTCTTTATATTGTACAAACGATGCTCTGGTTGCTGCAGGAGTGGGAATTTATATTAATGGGTTAACTGGAGATTTGCTTTATCAAAAAACTGGACCGTTTTTCAATGCCGATGATTTAGTCGATAAAATTCCAGAAGCGTTATGGAAGGAGATGAAAAGAAAATAAGATTATGAAATATTTTTTTAACGGTAATTTTTCTGCAATTAATAAGTTAGAATTTAAAACTTCTCAAGAAGAGGATTTACAAACGATTTGTAAATTCTTAAAAGAGAATTATCTTAATTATAAAAATATAAAATTTTATATTTTTGATAATTTAGAAAAAAAACAAAGTCGAGATCCAAATCACAGTATTAGTAAGGCTTCTGCTAGATTCGAACCATTTGCTATTTATCGTTTTTGGAATCCTTTAGATAATGATAAAAAAATTTCTGATTCTCATTTTCCTCATGAATTGATACATTTAATAGCGCATAAATTTACAAAACCTTATACTTGGGAAGTTCAATTAGATATAGTAACTGGTGGGAAAATTATTAAAAAGTTAGAAATGCAATCAACTTCTTTTATGCAAGAAGGCTTAGCTATTGCAGTTGAGGATATAGTTTTTGGATTAAAATTAAGAGAACATGAAGAAGAAAAAACTATTGATGAATGGTGTAAAAATCAACAATATGCTAATAATATTTTAGAACAATCAATTAATTTTGATGGTTTTTGTAATTTTGATAATGATTATATTGTTCCTTTTACTGCTTCTTTCTCAAAATTTTTAATCTTAAATTTTGGTATAGAAAAATATAAAACAATGTATGTATCAATAAGAGAAGATAAAACTCCAAAAGATAATATAAAAATAATTGAAGATATTTTTCATTTTAGTCAATCAGAATTGATAAACCAATGGAGTAATAATCTTTAATTTTATTCTTGAAAATTTCCGCAGAAAATGCCACAATTAGCCATCAAGAACTAGGTAATTATTTTATGTCATCCTGACTGATTCGTTAGTTAGAGAGATCGATATTCATGATCTTTTGTGAAAAAATTTAAAGATGCTGAAACATCTTGCCTGACGGCAGATAGGAATTCAGTATGATATAAAAATAAGATACTTAATACTATAATGTTTGAGCCAAAATTTTTTATCACCAATAAAATCCTTGTCAATATTGCCAAACTTGAATATGCCAAAGCAATTATTGATAGTGCGCCTCTAGTTCCTGCCTGGGAAAAAACTTTTCGCGATGATGCCACTCTAAGAACCGTTCATTATGGCACTCATTTAGAAGGCAATGATTTATCTTTGGGACAAGCTCGAATGATTTTTGAAAAAGTTGGGGATGAAAATAATGTCCCAGTCAAATCAGTAGCCAATCAAACAGGAATTGTAGCCAGAGAACGAGATATTCAAGAGGTTTTAAATTATCGCAAAGTATTGGAATATCTTGATTCCTTAAGAGAACAAACACAAAGATTTACTCGATACACCGAAGATGAAATTAAACAGATTCATTTTTTAACTGTTGATAAAATTTTATCAACAGATCAAGCTGGTAATTATCGTAACTCCAGAGTAGTAATTAAAGATGCAGCCACTGGAGAAATTTCTTTTCGTCCACCGACTCCTGTGGAAGTACCTTTTCAGATTGAACATTTTTTGGAATGGCTTAATTCCTTTGTTTCTAAAGATATTCATCCCGTATTACGCGCTGGAATTGCTCATTATGAACTGGTCAGAATTCATCCCTTTTTGGATGGTAATGGGCGAGTTGCCAGAGCTTTGGCAACGCTTATTTTATTTCGTGAAGGCTATGATATTAAACGCTTTTTTTCTTTGGAAGAGTATTATGATAAAAATCCGGCTGATTATTATCAAGCTTTGCAAAGTGTCAATGAAAGTGATGGAGATATGACTTCTTGGCTTGATTATTTTACTTTTGGTCTGTTTACGGAAATTGATAATGTCAAACAAAGAGTTAAAGATTTATCTTTGGATGAACGTATGCTTAACCGTTTAGGTCAGCAGATTTCTTTGTCTGAAAGACAGATTAAATTGGTAGAATTTTTACGTGATCATGAATTTTTAAATATGAAAGACGCCAATAAACTTTTACCCATGATTTCTGAAGATACAGTTTTAAGAGAATTAAAAGATTTGATGAGTAAAGAACTGATTGAAAAAATCGGTAAAACTAAAGGAGCGAGGTATCGTTTGAAATCAAGATAAAATTTTTTGTTTAATTCATTTAGCCAAAACCTGTCTTTAAAGGCGGGTTTATTTTTAAAAAGGAGATTAGTTATGAAATTTGCAGAATTTGCAGAGTATCTAAATAAGATTGAAAAGATTGCTTCAAGACTTGAAATGACTAATGTGTTGGCAGAGCTTTTTAAAAAAGCTGAGCCTTCTGAAATTGATAAGATTTGTTATTTATCTTTGGGAATTTTGGCCCCCAAATATGAAGGCATTGAGCTTAATCTGGCTGAAAAAATGATGTTGCGCGCTTTGGCGCAGGTTTTAAATTTACCCATTCTTCAAATTCAGCAAAAGTTTAAAGAAGTGGGAGATTTGGGAGAAGCATTTTTTCTTCTGAATCATCTTAAAGAAATACGCTTACATGCATCTTTACAGATTAATGAAGTTTATGAAAGCTTAATTAAAATTGCTAAGGATTCAGGTTTTGGTAGTCAGGAAAGAAAAATTAACAAAATAGTCGAACTTTTAAAAAATTTAGACTGCCTGTCAGTTAAATTTATTGTGCGAATTGCTGTGCAGAAACTGCGTTTAGGTTTTTCGGAAATGACTATTCTGGATGCTCTTTCTTGGACAGCATTAGGCGATAAAAGTTTACGTCCCAATTTAGAACAAGCTTTTAATGTCAGAGCTGATATTGGTCAAATTGCTCAGATCTTCAAACAGGCTGGAATTGCAGCTATAGATAAAGTAATTCCCCAAATTGGCAAGCCAATTCGCCCCGCCAAAGCCACGCCACTTCTTGATAAACAAGAAATTTTGGACAAAATGGAAGGTCGGGCTTTTTTGGAACCAAAGTATGACGGTTTTCGTGTTCAGCTTCATTTTGATAAACAGCAAAAAAATGAAAATCAGGAAGAAAGTTTAGCTTTATTTGCCAAAGAGGAAAAAGCTTTTGTGAGAATTTTTTCCAGAAATTTGGATAATATCACTCACATGTTTCCAGAATTAGTGGAGGCTTGTCAAAAATTACCAGTTGAATCAGTTATTTTGGATGGCGAGGCAGTGGCAATTGATCCTAAGACCGGTAAGCTTTTAGATTTTCAGGAAACTGTCAAAAGAAAAAGAAAGCATAATGTCCAGAAAGTAAGTGAAGATATTCCACTCAAAGCATTTATTTTTGACTGTCTTTATCTAAATGGTGAAAACTTGCTCACAAAATCCTTTAGCCAGAGAAGAGATATTTTAAATAAATTATTTGTTAATTTTCAAAATCCTCATATGGAAGAAACAGTCCAGCAAAAAGTAGATAATGTTGTCGATCTTGAAAATTTTTTCCAACAAGTTGCCGGTAAAGGTTTGGAAGGCTTGATGGCAAAAAAAATTGATGCAGTTTATAAAGCTGGTGCGAGAGATTTCACTTGGGTGAAGTATAAAGTGGGAATGCAGCAAGAAATGGCTGATACCGTGGATGCAGTGGTTATGGGTTATTTTAAAGGTCAAGGTAAATGGGCAAAATTTGGACTTGGTAAAGTTTTAGTGGGGATTTTGGACAAGGAAAAAATCATTGCCGTTTCCAAATTAGGTTCTGGCTTAAGTGAGGAAAAAATTATCGAAATGAAAAAACAGTGTGACCGATGGCAAACAGCAGAAATGCCAGTTAATTATCAGGTTGATAAAAATTTGTTTCCTGATGTCTGGGTTGCCCCAAAAATTGTTATTGAAATTCGAGCTGATTCTATTTCCAAATCACCTTTGTATCAAGCTGGCTTGTCTTTAAGGTTTCCTCGTTTTATTAAGTTTCGACCGGACAAAAATCTTGAAGATGCAACTAATCTGCAACAACTACAAAATATGTCTCTTTAAATCTCTTAAATTCATATTGACAGGCTAAATATATTTAGATACATTACAGATAAATCTCATCATTTATACCTATAAACAAATTTAAAAAACTTTTTTTAAAATAAATTTTGGAGGGAGGTGACTTAATTTTTATGAAGAAGGAATGGCTTATAATTGGTGCAATTGCTTTAGTTTTAATTATTGGTTTTTTTTGGAATAAAAATAATAATCCCCAAACTCAAGAAGGTGAGAATGTTCCTGAATCAGAAGAAATTATTGTTCAACAAGACGGTCAGTTGGTCAAAAAAACAGGTGATGTAGTTCAAGTTTTGTCCCAGGAGGAAAAGGAAGCTAAGAAACAAGAAATTGATACAAATTTAATTGATGCTACTTCAAGACAACTCAAAGCTGAACCAAATCAAATCGGCAGTGGAAACTATAAGAGTATTTATAAAGATGGTAATTTTTATGAAAAAATTGAACTGACAGGCATGGAACCTTTGCAAAAAGGTTATTATTATGAAGCTTGGTTAAAAAAGAGTGAAGGAATAGATCAGACTATCTCTATTGGGAGAGTGGAAATGAATGGTGATAGCGGTGAACTTTTATATTCTTCTAAAGATGATAAAAGTAGCTATAATCAGGTTTTGATTACAAGAGAAATAGAAGATGGTAATCAAGCTATGGGAGAAATAGTTTTATCTAGCAGATCAGAATAATTTTTGAACAAAACTGTTTATTTTTAAAGGACAGCTTAGATAGCTGTCCTTTTTTTATGAGTTTATGTTAAGATTTAGTCAGTTATAAATTTTTAAATTTTAGAACAATATGCATAAAATTAAAAATATTGCTATTTTTGGTGGGGCTGATATTCCAGAAGAATCAGATTTATATAAAGAGGTTTTTGCAGTCGCTAAGTTGTTAGGCGAGAAAGGTTATACTATTGTTGATGGTGGAGGGCCAGGAGTAATGCTGGCAGCAACTCAAGGAGCTGTTGCTGGAGGAGGAAAGACTTTAGCTGTCACTTTTGATCCTAAAAATGCTCCAGGTTTTGAAGGCAGATATGTCAAAAATCAAACTGATCAAGAAATTAAAACTACAAACTATATTGATCGCATGTATACTCTCATGGAGAACTCTGATTGCTATGTTATTTTTAAAGGCGGCACTGGGACAATTTCTGAATTTGGCACAGCTTGGTGTCTGGCTCGTCTTTATTATGGTCACCATAAACCTTTTATTCTTTATGGTAATTTCTGGCATGAAATTATTGATGTTTTTTATAAACATTTACAGATGAGAAATAACGAAAGAGATGTTTTTAAAATTGTTGGTACTCCAGAAGAAGTAATTGCGGCTATTGATTCTTTTGAATTCGAAGCTGAGCAAAACGCTAAAGCACATTTTCACCAAGATTTAGGAGAAGAAAAAGCTTTTATGTTGTAAGTTAGAATGAAGAATATAGCTATTAAGAAATTTTTTTATAACCATTGCAGAAAACCCCGCACTGTAAGTGCGAGGGATGAATGCAATCAATGAGCACAAAAACGTAAAGCTTAAGTCATTTGATAAGATATAGTTAAGATGATAGAGACAAGTAGTCATACAGCTTACGATATAA
>JAAZND010000080.1 GCA_012798485.1 Candidatus Beckwithbacteria bacterium
ATCAAACACTTGCAAAATTTTACCTAAAGCACTATTGGTAGCTGTAGACTCGCCTAAAACCTTGGCAAAATGCTGATAAATTTTAGGCGCAAGAGAAAAAATTAATAACAGAGATAATGAAGAAATAATAAAAAAATTTCTAAAATTCATACTCTTATCATAAACTGAAATTAAAGTCTAAAACAAGATAAAGTTTAAAAGATAAAAAAAACGCTCCAGTTTGGGGCGTTTAATATTTAAAATTTATTTTGAAAAATTATTCAGCTTTTTCAATTTTAATTGCTTTTGTTTGATTTTCTGCCATAAATTGTTTCATCATTCTCAGGCATTTAGTACAAAAAGTCATTCTAAAGCTAGTACCATCTCCCCGATTTACTTTCATTGTGTGTAAATTTGGTTTATAGACTTTTGGAGATCTATATAAAAGTTCCTGACGAGCACGAGTGACTTTATTACCCATCATGACGCCTTTTCCGCAATTTTGACAATATTTAGCCATTGTTTTAATTCGAAATTCACCTTTTTTGGTAAATTAATATCGAAAACTTAAAAATATTTAAAAATTAACCTTTATATCTTACCAAAATTTCTCAAAAAAGCAATCAATAAATAGCTAATTAGATGATCAGAAACTTAACTATCTAGTAAATCAGACTGACTATGCTAAATCTAAAATACAAGCTAACCAACTCACTAATCAGTTATTCTTCTTGGCATTCAAGCCAAAACATATTACAATAAGAATATGTTTTTAGATCCAATTAGTCTGATTTTTAAAATCATTATTCTTTTTCCAGCTATTACTCTTCATGAGTTTGCTCATGCTTTTATGGCTGATAAACTTGGTGATCCTACTCCAAAAGTCATGGGTAGATTAACTCTTAATCCTTTGGCTCACCTTGACCCTTTGGGAGCTCTGGCAATTTTATTTGCCAATTTTGGCTGGGGTAAACCTGTAATGTTTGACCCATACAATTTAGCAAATCCCAAAAGAGACAGTATGCTCATTTCCTTAGCTGGACCTGCCAGCAATATGCTTTTGGCTATTTTATTGGCTGTTTTATTAAAATTTGTCCAAGTAGACAGTTTACTTAATATCTTTCTGCAAATTACTATTAGCATGAATATTGGCCTTGCTGTTTTTAATTTACTCCCGGTTCCTCCTTTGGATGGATCAAAAATTCTAGCCTTTTTTCTCTCCAATGAAAATGCTGCCAAACTCGAGTCTATGCCTTCTCAATATACTTTTTTTATTTTTCTAGTTTTAATTCTACCAATAGCTGGAATGTCAATTGCCTCAAGAATTATCTCTCCTATTATTGATGCTATTCTTCATTTACTTTTATAACTTGTTCATCAATTTTTCACAAATCCAGATTAGAATTATATTGTAAATATAAATTGAATGCTCTTTAAAATGTAGGTTCGGCAGCAAATTTCCTCAACAAAGCACTCTATAGGAGAAGCACAAAGCCTTTTTTGGTTACAGAAAAGGAAGTATAGTAAAACTATGGTTTTATTATCAGCATCTCCACCTAGATATTCTGGGGATAGAGACCGAATCTACATTTTAGGGAGCATTTTTTATTATTTTTTATCTTATCAGCTCTTGATAAACTCCGTTTGTTTTAGGTATAATTTAGTTTATAATATTTCTTTGTGCCAGCAATAAATAAGCTGTTGTTTGTTTATTGTGTTTTGCCGAGATAGCTCAGTTGGTAGAGCAGTTGTTTTGTAAACATCAGGTCGTGGGTTCGAATCCCTCTCTCGGCTCAAATTTAGTATTAAGTTTATAAATATAAACTATATACTTAAATATTTGCTACTAAATACTATTTTGCTAAGATGGCGGAGCGGTCAAACGCACCGGTCTGTAAAACCGGCGGTCGAAAGGCCTACGTTGGTTCGAATCCAACTCTTAGCACAAAACTAAAGTTAAGGAGCGGTCAAACACATCCCGCAAAATGCGGGGCAGTGAAAAAAGCATACGTCCCGCACAAATGCGGGACTCTTAGCACCATTTGCCCAGATAGCTCAGATGGTAGAGCGCAGTCTTGGTAAGACTGAGGTCTCGGGTTCGATCCCCGATCTGGGCTCAAGTTTGGTTGCATTTATAGGATTTTTTTGCTAAAATCCTTCTGTTATAAACAGTTTAGAGTTTAAAAAGAAAAATCACAAATTGATCTTGATTATAAATTTGTCATTTTTAATTTTAAATTGACAGCGTGGCTACAAAAGGAAAAGGTCCAAGAAACAAATTAGGTTTAGTTTGCTCAGTCTGTAAAAGCAGAAATTACATCACTTCCAGAAATAAAGTAAATACAGAAGAAAAACTTAAACTTTTGAAATACTGTAAAAAATGTCAGAAAAGAACTGAACATAAAGAAGTGGCTAAATTAAAATAAAACCTTAAGTTAAATTTTTTAAGAACGCTCGCAAGGGCGTTCTTTTTTTCGCTTTTTTGTTATAATAATTTTATGAAAAATAAGAATCAAAACCAGCAAAAAAATGCATTTGCCTTGACACGCCAAAAATTTTCCTTAAGTTCTAAAAATAATTTTAATAAAAAATTTGAAATTCAGGGAAAGCTCGCTGCCATGCATAATATCCAAAGAGCCTCTGGCAGAAGAGGAAATTAAGATTGTCATTTGAGCGAAGTCGAAAAATCTAATCTTTATTAAAAATTTATTCTTTCTTGTCTGATTTCAAAAAAAAGGTAAAATATATTGGTTGGCTATTAAATTTTTAATTAGCTTAATTTAAAATTTTTCATTTTTTGACCTGTAGCCCTGCCTGCCGGTAGGCAGGTCACTTGGTAGAGCGTCCCGATATTACATCGGGAAGGTAAGTTAAAAATGAAAAAATTATAAAAGAAAAAAATAATAACTTTGGGCCTGTAGCTCACTTGGTAGAGCGCTTGCATGGCATGCAAGAGGTAAGGGGTTCGATCCCCCTCAGGTCCACATACATAAGTTTAAATTTTAGTTCAGATGTTAGAGCATTTCGATATTGCATCAAGCAGGTAAGAGAGAAGTTTATCAAAACTGAAACATCGGGAATCATCCTTAAGGTCCACAACAATTTACTCTCCTACTCTTTTTTAGCTAATCTTTCGAATTTTTCTCTGTTATAATCATTCTTATGAAAAGGCTTTATTTTTCAACCTTTATTAGCGGTTTCCAAGAACTTATTAAACAGGAACTGAATAAACATTTCGATGATCTTGAAATAGAATTATTACTTGACGGTTTAGTTGTCTATAAAACTGAAAGCTCTCTGGAAAAAATTATTCAACAGCCTTATTTTAATAACTCTTATTTACTTCTAAAAATGTTTTCTCAAACTCAGAATCTGAATCTTATCATTAATAATATTTTGAAGTCAGATTTGGAAAAATCTGTTAACTACTCAAATTCCTAGGAAATTAAAAACCTTTAGAGTAATTTTTAGCAAAGAAAATCAAATATCTGTCATAAATCCTAAGCTCCACAAACAAATTGAGAAAAAAATAGAAATGAGCTTACACTTGAAGACAAACCGCAGTAAACCTCAATTTGAATTTTGGTTTATGACAAGAAATGAAAACTATATTTTCTTTGGAATGAGATTAAATAAAACAACTTACAAATTGGCAAAAGGAGAGTTATGACCAGAGCTTAGTTATCTCTTGATAAGCCTTTCTCAGCCGAATGCTAAAGATATTTTTCTAGATCCTTTTGCTGGCTCCGGATCTATTCCTTGGGTAAGAAAAAAATACCTTTTACTCAGATTATTGCTCTTGATGAAAATCCTAATTTGATAAAAAAACTTAAATTCCGCTTTGCCAGACATAAAAGTATCACCATTATACAAAATAATATCCTGAATTCTAATCTGAAACCTGATTCAGTAAACAAAATTGTCACCGATCCACCTTGGGGTTATTTTGCCAAACAAAACATGAACTTATTTAATTTTTATCAAAAAATGTTGACTGTATTTTGGAGTCTACTTAAAAGAAATGGAATCTTAGTCTTGTTAATAGGCAACAGAGATCTTTTTGATAAATTGCTACTGCAATTTCAAAATCAATATCAATTGCTTAATCAATACAATATCTTAGTTTCAGGGAAAAAAGCCAGTGTTTATAAACTGAAGAAAATTTAACTATTCTTACTCCCCCACTATATCCCAATTTTTAAGGTATTCTTTATTTCCAGATTGGATTTTGAATAAAGAGGCATACAAACCATCTTTGGCCAAAAGTTCATCATGACTACCTTTTTCGATAATTTTCCCTTTGTCAAAAACCAAAATCTGGGTAGCTTTACGAATAGTGGAAAGACGATGAGCAATCACAATTGTGGTTCTGCCTTGGATAACTTTAGCCAAAGACTGCTGGATCAAAACTTCAGAATGACTATCAAGCTGACTGGTAGCTTCGTCTAAAATTAAAATGGGTGGATCTTTCAAAATCACTCTTGCCAAACTTAACCTCTGTTTTTGTCCTCCAGAAAGCCTCACTCCTTTTTCCCCTATTTCCGATTTATAGCCTCTGGGTAAGTCTTTAATAAATTCATGAGCATTGGCAATCTCACAAGCCATCCTCATATCATCCAAGGTGGCTTTAGGGTTAGCGTAGCGCAGGTTTTCTTCTATTGTAGCGGCAAACAGATATGGCTCTTGGGAAACTAGCCCAATAGAATTACGTAAATCTTTAAGATCAAAATTTTTGATATTAACACCGTCAATCAGAATTTTCCCTGAGGAAACATCGTAAAAACGATTGAGTAAATTGATAATGGTTGTTTTACCAACACCGGACTTACCAACCAAAGCACACATTGTTCCTGGAGCAATAGTGAAGTTAATTTTTTCAAAAATAGCTCTTCCTCTTTTATAACTAAAACCTACGTTTTCATAAATAATTCTGCCTTTAACTTCTTCAAGTTTTACTGGATTTTTGGCAGATTTAATATTGGATTTGGCATCCAGAATATTAAAATAATCCTTAGCCCCAATCATCGCACGTTTTACTTCCCAAAAAATCCATTCCAAGCTCCATAAAGGTTCACGAATCAAGGAAACATAACCTAGAATCATCACCATAGTTCCGATAGTAAATTGACCGCTAAAAGTCAGATAAACTACCCAGGCATAAACAATCCAGATACTAAATTCTAAAAGCAGATCAGCAAAAATAAATCTGTTTTCAATTCCTTGAGATTGATAAACATGCGTTAAAATTTGCTGATTAAAGTCTTTTAATTTCTTTTGTTCAAATTTTTCAGCTACATATGATTTAACCAAAGGAATGGAAGTAATCGTTTCCCAAAAATGACCATATTGATTGTCATAAATTTTATAGATTTTATCTTCTATAACTTTAATATTATTAAAACGTAGGTAATGCAAACAAGAAACCAAAATAAAAATTACAAGCATAAATAAAGCTAAAATCCAATTAAAACTGGCTACAATCACAAAAGAAATGATGGCACTAAAAAAATTAGGCACAAAATACATTCCTGAATTACTGATAATCTGAGTCAACTGATTAGTTCCTCGGTCAAGCTGGCTCATAAGTTTACCGGATTGATTTTCGTTAAAAAAGCTAAGAGGTAAAACCATTAAGTGTTCAAAACCTTTTTCTTTGAGATGTGAACGGAATTTTTGTACAAAAATAGAACTAAGATACCAGGAAATACGGTTAAAAATCACACCCAAAACTTTTACCAGCAGATAAGCCAGCAAAAAATAAATCAATCTTTTAGGAAAAATAGTACTGCCACTACCAAGGCCAACCAGTCCGTCAGTAATGTTTTTTAAAACTATTGGCTCAATTTGTTTGAGTCCTGCAATCAATAAAATCACTACCGAAATAGCTAAAACATTTTTCCAATAAGGCGATGCGAGTTTTATAACTTTAGTAAAATAAGACATAAATTAAATTTTAACATAAATAAGAAGCAAATTTAACTAACAATACTTGTTATTTAAAGCAACTGCCTGTCGGTAAACAGAAAGTTGAGAAATCTAAATTTTCATAATCTAGGGCTTTCTGTTAAAATAAACATGTTTTGGGAGAATTTAGGACCGTAGTTTAACGGTAGAACAGAGGTCTCCAAAACCTCTAGTAGGGGTTCGATTCCCTTCGGTCCTGCAACTTTTCATTCCCATTCTTCCCAAAATCTTCTATAATAAATTTAATGAAAATTTTTAAACCTTTTGCTGATGCTATACGCGGGATTATCTTAAGTATTAAACAAGAAAAGCATGTCAGATTTCACCTTTTTGCTACTTTTTTCATTTTAATCCTTTCTTACTCGCTAAAAATTAATATCTATGATTTTTTTATCTGTCTTTTACTGTTTGCTATTATTTGGTCTGGAGAATTATTTAATACTTGTATTGAACAAATCTGTAATATTTTACGGGATAAATATAAACTGCCTTATGAAGGCAGTCGCGATATTCGCGATATCGCTGCTGGTGCTGTCCTTTTCCAAGCCATCATGGCGGCAATTATTGGAGTGATAATTTTTTGGAAATATTTATTTTAATCTTCATCTTCTTTTTCTTCCCACCAATAAATTAATTCTGATCTTTCTTGAATTGATCTATTTGGATTTATCCCAAGTTGTTCATAAACCCATACTAAAACTTCTTCTGGATCTTCTCCTGCAATAATCATTTTCCCTGCTTTTCCAAGAAGGCTTAAACGCTTATAATCTGGGGTACAGAATCTAGGTTCTTGTAAACCAGAATCAACTGATTTACTTGAATCATCATTAAAAATAGCTAAAGACAATTGTTGCCATTTTTCTCCAAACATAACGATCTCTTTGTTAACTTTTGCAAAGTATTATATCTTAAAAATCATAAAAATAGTCCCGCCAAAGGCGGGACTATTTAAAAAACACAATCAAAAAACTAAATCAATTAATCTCTGCCTAAGCTTGCCAAAAATTCTTCATTATTTTTGGTTTTTAAAAGTTTTTGCACAAACATCTCTGTTCTTTCGTTGGCATCAAGCATATCCACCATCGTCATCAAAGTTTTAACTTTCTCATATCTTTTATCGCCATGTAATAGATGATCCATTCTAGTCCCGGATTTTTGAATATCTATAGCTGGATAAATTCTTCTTTCAGCTAAATTACGGGCCAAATGTAATTCCATATTCCCAGTCCCTTTAAACTCTTCGTAAATCAGGTCATCCATTTTGGAGCCAGTATCAACCAAAGCTGTACCGATAATTGTCAGAGATCCGGTTTTTTTACCTTCAAAAGTTTCAAATTCTTCAAAATTACGGGCTGCACCAAAAAATCTTTTTGGTGGATATAAAGCTGCAGGATCAAAACCTCCTGACAAAGTTCTTCCTGATGTAGGAATAGCCAGGTTATAAGCACGGGCTAAACGTGTAATTGAGTCCAAAAGAATCACTACATGATTACCAAGCTCTACTAACCTTTTGGCTCTTTCCAGGGCAATTTCAGCCACTTTGACTTGAGTTTCAGGTGGTTCATCAAAATTGGAAGCAGCTACTTCACCTTTGATGGAACGGGCAATGTCAGTCACTTCTTCTGGTCTTTCTCCAACTAAAACTGCCATGAGATGAATATCTTTATGATTAGTCGTTAAACCATTAGCAATTTGTTTAAGAATGGTAGTTTTCCCGGCTTTTGGTGGAGAAACAATCATTCCTCTTTGTCCTCGACCAATAGGGGCAATTAGATCAATAATTCTGGTAGCTAAAATTTGAGGTTCATTTTCTAAAGCTAATTGCTTGTTTGGATAAACTGGGGTCAAACGCTCAAAAGTCACTCTTTGGGATAACTTTTCTACGGGAATTTTATTGACTTCAGCTACTTTTAAAAGTCCCCAGTAACGTTCATTTTCCTTTGGTCTTCGAGCTGGTCCTTTGACCATATCTCCAGGACGCAAACGGAATCTGCGAATTTGACTGGTGGAAATATAAATATCATGATCGGATACAGAAAATTCTGGGCGTAGTAGTCCATGACCATTAATTTCCAAATCTAAAATCCCTTCCACTTCTTCAGTAGGTAATCCAGCATCAGGAATAGCACGATTGTCAATGATGCCATTAAAATCTCTGTAATTTGGATTTAAACTACTACTAAAACCAGGCACTGAATTGTCTTTTTTGGGAATATCTAAAGTTTCTTTTTTAAACTCTGTCTTTTCTGTGGTGGAGACAGTCGCCGGAGTGGTTTCAACCTGAGGATTTTCGCCAATCAATTGATCCACATCTTCTGTAATCTTTTTTTTCACACTTAAAACCATAAATCTTCCTTTATACAAAAGTTTTTAAAAATTAAAAATTTTGTCTAAAGTACATGAGGTTATTGAGGTTTATAACTTGAATTTTTTATAAAAATTTAGTAAATGATAATTTTTTTAGTTTATTTTGAAAAAATATTTGCAATCTGAAAAATAGCAAAAACCTTCATTTTTATTCTTTTGATTTTTGGAAAATAAATCTTTTAAGAAGGACTTATCTATCTTAACACAAAAAAATTATTTTTGTCAAAATCTCCTGCTCTTTATGGAGATTCGAACGCCTGCCCTACACTCGAATCTCCACAAAAAGTAGGAAAACAACTCTTGACACCAGTGTCAAAATTTGCTAGTTTAATAGCAGGCTTTCTTTATCCCTGTCCTTGTAAAGAAGCCTTTAATCAAGAAAGCTTTGCTACTCGTCCTAAATTTCCTAATCTTAGGATGCCGATGGAGCGATAGTAAAGCTTTCTTTTTTTTAAGCACCCCTATTTTAACAGACATTTTTTCACTTGTCAATCCTATAACTTTAAAAAAGTTTCGGGTTTTTTAAAAGTCTTTGCTTTTTTATTAAACTTTTTTGTTCAAAGAAGAAAAATCGAACAAATAATTTTATCTTATATTAAAATATATGGGAAGAAAATTAGTTTCTAAATCTTTTTTTCGCCTCCATAATCTTGTCAAAACTCTCTGTAACTCTTTCTTGAAGCTTAGCTGAAATTGTAGCTTGTAAAAAGTAATCATTTATCTTTGTAAAATCATTCTGGTCCGAAACCAGTAAAAGATCTGCTCCTGCCAAAATACTTTGTTTAGAAAATTCTGCTAAATCATAATTTTCTCTTATTGCTCCCATAGATAAATCATCAATCATAATTAAACCTTGATAATTTAGCCTTTGTCTTAAATAATCTTGAAGAAAAACTGAAGAAGCAGAAGTTGGGTTTCTATCAATTTGAGGGTAAAGAAGATGTGTCACCATCAGTATTTTAGCTCGAGCTAAAATTTCTTCTGCATCTGATAAGTCCTCTAAAAAAATTAATTTATTATCATCAATTTTAGGTAAAGTTAAATGTGGATCAGTTGAAATTTTGGCAAGTCCTGTAGGTAAATGCTTTACAACCGGATAAAGATCAACATTATTGTAAGCAGTTATCATCGATAAAGCTAAATTAATTTCATTGTCAGAGAAAGCCCGCTGTTGTTTGACAATAAAACTATCTGGATTAATTCCCTTCTCTATTACTGGTGCAAAAACCATATTAAAGCCTAATTTTTTCAAATCTTTTGCCCTTTGAGAGACTAAGGCAAAAGCTTGCTGCTCATTTTTGACCGCAGCTTGAGCAGCACAATCCAGCCAGGGAATACGACAAACCTGACCGCCTTCCTGATCTACAGCCACAAAAGGCACAATTCCAGAATAAGTTGCTTGACGATGAATATCTTCAACCAATTGTTTCACTTGTTCTTCATTTTTAATATTTTTTTCAAGCAGAAAAAAACCACCAATTTCACCTTTTCTCAGTAATTTAATTTCCTCCAGAGAAAGTTCAGCTCCATTTGGGACAATCATAAACATTTGTCCTAGTTTTTGATAAAAATTATATTCTGGAGTTTTAACTGATACTTCTAGATATTGAACTTTTTGTTTATCTCCCAAAATTAAACGAGAGTAATAGCTTTTAATATCTAAAATAAAAATAACGAAGATAAGCAAAATAAAGAAGAAAAAATAGAAAAAATTATTTCTTATCATATATTTTGAGGAATAATTTCTAAAATGACTGGAACCAGATTAGAAATTTATCCTTTAAATTTAAAGCAGCAATAAATCGAAGTATCTATATTTGATTATAATATATGGAAAAATTTTAGCAAAAGCAATTACTTGCCCAAAAACATCGAAAACATCGATTTGATGAAATTAAAACTTCCTATCATAAGGCTTTCAAGCAGTTTGAAAAACAATCTTACTCCGTGATAACCTATTTCATTACCATATTTTTGCCAATCTTCTGAGCTCATAATTTAATTTGTCATTCCGAATTTATTTCGGAATATTTTTTTACAAATATTTCTTTAGTTTAAGCAAAAAAATCAAAGCATGCAAGAATAAAAAATATAATCTCCCTTGTCAAAGGAAGACACCAAACTAAGTATGGTAAAGGAGGACTTAACCACTGTAGTTATAAATAAGAATAATATAACTAGGGAAACTGATGGCGGACCTGTCCGCCGAAATCATGCAAGTTATAACAGAATGTTTTAAAAAGTAGTTGCGGACCTGTCCACCGAAAGACGCGTCATATCATATTAGGCCGTAGGCCAATTAATATGACAGTCTGTAGGCGGAAGCGGTGGGATTTGAACCCACGGGCCCCGAGTCGGGGCGCGGTTTAGCAAACCGCTGCAATTGACCACTATGCGACGCTTCCATTATATCAAAGTCACTTAATTAAAACTATCATCTGTAATTCAATAAGACTAACACTGTTTCAGCCAAAAGTCGCCTCGCTCCATTTTGGCGCACAAGTGCGACGCTTCCATTTATAAAATATAATTATACTCAAATATCTGATTTTTTGCAGGAGGGAAATGTAGGGTAATCAAAAGCAGTTGTCGCAAGTCCATGAGAAAATATGAACATGTATACACTAAATCAAATCCCTTCGGAAGCCAAAATCCGAAAATTCTTAAGAAAAACTATTTTTGGCAGACATGTTTATTGCCCTAGATGCAAA
>JAAZND010000081.1 GCA_012798485.1 Candidatus Beckwithbacteria bacterium
GATGAATTAATTGATATACTAGAGGAGATAAATAATCGACCTAGAAAATGTCTTAACTATTACACTCCTAAAGAAAAGTTTGATGAAGAATTACAAAAGTTAAAAAATAGCAAGTGTTGCGATTACACTTAGAATTCAGGGATCAATTTAAAATTTTTTATTCTGATATAATAAGCAATTATTAAAAAATGTATGATTTATTTTTATAACTAATATCAAGTTATACTTAATTTAAAATTATAAAAATAAATAAAATCCACAATGCCAGAAGAAGTAATTAGACATTTTAATTTTCAGGAAATGGCAGGTGTAATCTCGGAAGGCTATTTATTAAGTACAGTCGAATTTGAAGTTATGCTACACCTAGGTTTAGCTTACTGGCAACAACTTGCACAAACAGGTGGGAATAATGCTCACTTTGCTGAAGCTCTTGCATCTTCTTATTTTAAAGCACTATATGGCGGGCCAATAGCAAAAAAAGAATTTTGCAATACAGAGGCAGAGTATTTTTACCAAAAAGCTGAAACTATAAAAAATCCAAAAGCAGCATTATTGTTAAAACAAAAAGCCGATAATTGGAGAAAAATGGGAAAACTTTTATATTAGAATAAGTAAATTTTCAAACATAAAAAAGCCCAGTTTAACAAACCGGGCTAATTATTTCCAAAAAACATCTTTTTAATTTCCCTGAAAATCTATATTTTGATCCTCTCCTATTCTCTCATAGCTGTTTGTATCGCTATCGTAATTTTCTTCCTCAGCAACAACTTCTGTCAAACCACCATTTTCATTAAGCTTGAATATTTGTTCATAATAAGTGTCTTTGTCTTCAGGGTTAAAACTCACTACCAGCTGACCATCAACCAAATCCCAATTGCCATTTTCAAGATAAACATCTTCTCCGGTTCCATAAACTATAATTTTGGAAGCAATCCCATTTTTTTTGATTTTTAAAGTAGTGGCAACTTCTCCATATTCAGCATCAGTAGTATTCTGTATATATTCTCCCAAAAAGTTTTCATCCATTGTTTTATCAATATCCAAATTTAGCTCTTTATCAAGATCATTAATGATTTCTTGTTTAAAGTCGCCCTTTTCTAAAGAATTCAAGCCTTGTTTTGCTAAATTACCAAAAACAAAAACCATCCCAACAATCATCACTATTCCAACAATCCAGCCGATTAAAGAAACAATATAAACCCATGCAAGACTAGTTTTCGTATCCCAATCAGTCTGTTCTTTAGCTTCTTTATAAAGCAAAATAAAATAAGCCATACTTAACCATGGCAAAATCAAATTTGCTAAAAAAGTAATGATTCCAGACATAAAGGTTAAAGATTCAGAGACAGAATTAAGAATCCCTGGAATAATCGCCAAAAATACAATATAAAGACCAAGAAAAGCTAACCAGCGAACAAAAATCGGACCAAAATTCTGTGAAACAATGGTATAACTGCCTTTTAAAGCCTGAAAATATTTTTTTCCTGATAAAACAACTTCAAGATTGGTCCAAGCGAGAAAAATAGTAAAAATAATCGCCGGGAATACAAATAACCAAAGTCCTCCAAAAATAACTAAATTTAGAAAAAAACTTGTTAAAAATAAAGGAATAATCAGGTTAAATCCCTTTTTGAAAGCTTCAGATAAAGTGATCTTTTCATCCGAACCTATAATTAAAATTGAAGCAATCGATACAATTGCTTGGAAAATAATGAAGACAATCACGAAAATTACCAATACTAATCCAAAAGTAATTAAAATCGAAGGGTCAATTTTGCTTAAAAGTGATTCAAAATTAAAATTAGACAAATTAGCTAAACTTAAACCCAGATAAGAACCTAAAATAAAGAAAAGTATAAAAACAAAAAGAGCCGAACAAATAAAAGCGAATGCAAAAGAGATTAAAATTAAAACAACCATTTGTCCTAACCTATCTACAAACAAATCCCAAGCACTGACAAATAAATCTTTAATCGGCATAAAGTCAGTAATTTGTGCCTCTGATTTAGTTTTTGATCCTGTCATTAAATTTTAATTTATCTGCTTTAAAAAATGAAACAGATAAAATAATTAACCTGATAATAATTCCATTATATGGATAAAAAATGCATTTAGCAATGTGCGTTTGCTGTATTTTAACTGAAAGAAATAATAGTATTATTCGTGATGAAAACCTAATAAATGCAACATTCCGTGCTCCGTTAATTGATTAATTTCTTCATCAATTAATAATTTGTGTAGATTTGCTTGGCGTCTGGCTTGAGGATAAGAAATAAAAATGGTACCAAGACGTAAAAGATTATCTGGGTTGTCGATAAAATCTTTTTTTTTATTGATAAAATAATCATCCTGTAAGGGAAAAGATAAAACATCTGTAGTCTCATCAATTTTGAGATATATTTTTTTTAGTTCTCTCATTTTGCGATCCCCAATAATATTTACTTCCACTTCAAAATCATCTTCAACTTGACGAGCTGCCAGCATTGTAATAATCGCTTTTTTAATTATCTTTCTTCTAATAGGATAACGTGAGCTGGATTTAATAATGATATTAATCATTTAGATAAATTAAAAGGGTGCTTTTGGCACCCCTTTTTAAAAAACAATTTAAAGTAAATTAACTGAGTTTTTGTTTCAAAAGTTCAGAAACTACTTTACCTTCGGCTTTCCCTGCAATTTTAGTCATTACAGTTTTCATTACTTGTCCAAATTGAGGATTGTCTCCAGCACTTTTTAAAACTTCATCAATTATTTTGCCAATTTCTGTCTCAGTCATCATCTTTGGTAAATAAGTTTTGATAAATTCTAATTCTGCGCTTTCTTTATCAATTAAATCCTGACGATTGCCCTGTCTATAAAAAACAAGGGCTTCTTCTCTTTTTTTGACTTCTTTTTGCAAAATTTTCACTACCTCATCATCAGTCAATTCCTTCCTAGTATCTACTTCTACTTGTTTAATACTAGCCATGACAAAAGCCAAGGTTACGGACTTAAACTGGTCTCTTGCTTTTTTTGCGTTAATAAGATCAGAATATATTTGTTGTTTGAGCATAAATTTAAAGAATAATTTTCTTAAATCTTAATTTTAAGATCTTTTTGCAGCTAATCTGCGCTTTCTTCGACGTCGGTATTCATTTTTCTTTTCTTTACGAATTTCAGAAGGTTTGCGATAAAATTCTCTGTCTTTAAGTTCAGTCAAAAGATCTTCTTGTAAAATTTTTTTCTTAAATTTTTTAATAACCTGATCGTTATTATCTTGAGGACCAGCAACTACGATCGTTGCCATGTCGGGATACACCCCCTTCCCTAATTTATAATTTAAAGTAAGGTCTTAAACAATACAAATAAAAGAGTCCTTACTTACCCTTTTTAAAAATAACTTATAATATGTATTTTACAAAAAATTTTGCAAAAATGCTATCGGAAAATACATTAAAAACTGTCTACTTAGGATCAATCGCATACCTTGGTAACTCTACCTGAGTTATACCATTTCCCATTGCTACTACCTGCTCACTTTTTGATAAGATCAAATTCTTCAAATTATGATTAACTATTGCTTCAGCATCTTTATAGGTTATAGCTCTAGAAGGATAAAAAGTTAAAGATTGATCATATGGGAGATTATTGCTAACAAAATCAATACAATATCTTGCTACCAGATTTCTTAAAGCACATCTTAATAAAAAAAATTCAGCAGCCTCTATACTAACTTTTCTTACTATTGTTTCAGCTATAAGATTTAACTCTTCTGGAGATTCGCTAAGAATTTCACTTTGATACATTTCTTCTAAAAAACCTTCTATCTTTGCGCTGTAAAAATGCCTCAATCTAGCAATCACATGATCTTTCAATGATACTCTTCCCATATGATAAAACCACGTATCAGCAATTGCTATTTTTTCTCTAGGTATAGCTCTACTAATTAAACTCTCAGAGGCTTGATGATATTTCCCATGCATACCGATAGCTATATTTGTATCAACCAAAACTAAAGATTCTTTGATTTTCATTTTATTAATATCTAACCCGGAAAAACCAAATGTTTCTAAAATCGGTAATATCCTAGGATCTTTATCTCCTTCAAAAACCTGATACCAAAATTTTTCTTCCTCAGATAATTTTACCTGATTTTTCAACCAATCTAGTGGATATACTCTATGTTGTGTTGCAACTAAAACAGTCCCATTACCTTTGGCTTCTTGCATTTTAAGTAAACAATCTGGTTCTCTATAAATATCTGCATCAGTAATAAATATAGCGGGAGAATAACCTTGTTCATTTATATAATTAGCAAAATGAGACACTGAAGCAGCTCTATTAGCATCTGGTAGATGCATAATCCTAATTCTAGGATCATTATTTCCATAACTTCTTAGTCTTCTCTGATTTGTTTCCGGTCCATTGACTATAAAAAAAATCTGAGCACTAATATCGCTATCCAATCCTGCTAAACAAGTACTTAAATTAGCTACACAACGAGAGAAGACTTTTCTATTCTCATTTTCATGAAATGGAACACCTATAAAAATTTCTTGCATCATGGAGCTATTATATACTTTAGGAGAAATTTAATTTATCTTTATTAGGTTAAATTAAATCCTAAAAAGCTCAAGCAGTTGGTCTAAATTTAATTTGGAAAAAACACTGTTGGGATTTTTATAACTCCCATTTAAAAGCATTTTTTTGGAAGCATGCAAAAACCATGTTGCTTCTGGATCCATCTGTTTAACTTTAATAAAGGCTTCAGTTAAATCCACTTTTGATCCAGGATTACCTTTAATTCTCACCATTCCTTCCGGATCTTTACGAATGACTAAAACATAACCCATTTTTTGAGCAGTTGGTATTACCTCATCATTTTTAGTTTCAACAGCCAAAGCCATTCCCCATTGGCAGTTAAATTCTTTACCTTTACTTATTTCCTGTTCTGCCTGTACTTTTAGTTTTATCATTGTATAAACTCCATCAAGACAAGTTGAGCCAAAATCAATCAGTCCTTGATCGGTTAAAGTATTATTGTGTTTCAACCCATCTAAAATTTCAGAAAGGACAAATTGATAACGGTCATTTCTTGCTTCTGACCAACAACATTCTTTAAAATGATCAATTTGTAAAACTATCTCCACTAATCTTTCTAAAGCCTCATTTTTTTTAAGATTAGAATATTTGTTTTGTAAAAAAGCCAAAACTAAAGTGGCAGCACAAATATATTCTCCAGTTTGATGATGGTCAAATTGTCCAAAACCGGTATCTACATGAACAATATCCGAATCACTATCTACTTTTTGATTTTGCCAGGTTGTCCCAGCCGGAATAAAATCTATAGAAGCATCAGAAAAATCCTGTTCAAAGCGACGCAAAAGCCAAACACTGGCAATTGCATCAAGATCCGGATTGATATGAGTAATTATTAATTTTGACATAGCAATAATTTGCAATTTATAATTTTTAATTTGAATTCAATTTGTAAAAATTAATCTTTATTTTTTGAACTTGAAATTATTTTACTAAATATAAGGATAAACTCTTTATCCTCTTTCCATAAAATTCTTAATTCTTCTTTAAAATCAGTTAAGCCTAAACTAGACCCAAGTAATTCCAATCAGTATAAAGTTTCTTTTGATTTTTTTTACAAAAATAAATCCTATTCTGAAAATCTTTTTTACTTGAGGCTCCATTTGCTTCTCTATAATTAGCTCCAATACTTGTTCCTGCTCTGAGACATTGGTCAACCAATGGATTAGTAATTATGTTTTTAGGAATTTTATTTAAAACTTTTATTAATCTTTTAGAAAATTTTAATGTCCTTTCTTCTAAATCATAATTATTTTCAAATTTTGCCATTATAAATTGATTAAAAATTTTAAATTAAAAAGTTCAAATTTAAGTAAAATTTTTTTTAACTCTTAACTTATCTTAATCTCTCTAAAATCTCTTCTAAACTTAAAAGTTCACTCTTTTCTTCTTTCCTTTTTTTCCATTCAATTTTCTCTCTATTTCTTTGGGAAACTACCAAACGCACAGGACAACCGATAAGATCGGCATCAGCAAATTTTTGACCAGCTCCGATATCTTCTCGTTCATCGTAGAGAACTTCAATTTTTTGTTTTAATAATTGCTGATAAATCTCTTCTGCATAATCTTTGTTGCCTAAATCAAGAAGATGAACAGCAAAAGGCGCTACTGCTTCTGGCCAAATAATGCCTTTTTCATCAGCCCATTTTTCAACAATTACACCCATAAGACGAGAAACACCAATACCATAACAACCCATAATTGGATAGAATTTTTCTCCTTTTTCATTTGCAAGTTCAAAGTCAAAATCCTTGGTATATTTTTGGCCAAGATCAAACACATTGCCAGCCTCTACAGCTCTACCTTTAACTAATTTACCTTGATTACATTTGGAGCAAACATCTCCTTCTTTGCTTTGGGCAATTTGTTGATTGATACAATATTCACACTGATTACAATACAAAATATCATCTTCGCCAGCATCAGTTAAAATCATAAATTCATAAGAAATTTTTTGCGTAAAACTACCACCAGAAGCTTCAGTCACTTTGGCGGTCAAGCCACAACGCTCATAAATCTTAAGATAGGCTCTCTTCACTTTTTCATAAAAGTTTTCAAAATCTTCTTGGGTCTGATGCCAGCTATACATGTCTTTCATGGGAAATTCGCGACCACGCAAAAGTCCTGATTTTGCCCTTAGCTCATCACGAAACTTAAATTGAATTTGATACAAAGAAAAAGGCAAATCTTTATAACTACTTACATATTCCTTTGCTAAAGGAGTCACAACTTCTTCATGAGATTGTCCCAAAGCATAATCTCTTTCTGTTCTGGATTTAATTTTAAATAAAACATCTATTTTGTCCCAACCTCCAGTTTTCTGCCAAATTGTTGCAGGATGAAGCGCTGGCATAAAAATTTCTTGTCCACCCAAAGCATCCATTTCTTCTCTTATAATATTTTCAATCTTGTTTAAGACTCTAAGCCCAAGAGGCAAATAAGTATAAACTCCGGCCATAAGTTTATTGACATAACCAGCCTTAACAAGTAGCTGAGCATTAACCGTGATTTCATCTTTTGGTGCCAGTTTTTTTGTTTTTCCAAAAAGTTGTGAATATTTCATAAAATAAAATTTAAACTAGATTTATAACTTAATTTTTGAGTTTAAAAGTAAGTGACGCGGGATTTGTAATAATATATTTTGCATCAGCTTTAAATATAGAGACGAGATTAATCGCATCTCTTTAAATCAAATTTCATTTTAAAATTTCTATTTTACCAATCTCATTACATCCAAAACTGTCACCAAAATCATGAGTCCAATTAAAAATAACATTCCAATCATATTTAAATACATTTCAATTTTAGTATTAATTTTGCTACCCTTGGCTTTTTCAATAAGCAGAAGCAAAAATCTTCCCCCATCCAAAGCTGGAAAAGGCAAAGCATTCACAACAGCAAGGTTGATAGATAAAATACCGATAAATTTTATCAATACTAAAATTCCAGCCGAAGCAGCATCAGAGGTCATCTGATAAATACCAACAGGTCCAGCAACCTGAGGAGCAACGCCTGATAAAATACTAGTCACCATTTGTCCTAAACCTTCAATCATCAAAAGTGTCCAGGTATAAGTTTCTTGAATCCCAACCCATGCCGCTCTGAAAGGCATCTGCCAGGCTGGATAAAACACATTATCCACATTAGTGACCATTACGCCTACAGCTCCTTCTCCAGCTGGAGGATTTTCACGAGGGACTAAAGTAATCACTTGTTTCTGGCCATTTCTTTCGATAGCTATGATAATTTCCTTTCCACCTTTATCTTTGAGATAATTGACAAAATCTTCAGTCTTGGTCATTTGTTTTTCATCAATGGATAAAATTTTATCTTCCAGTTTGATACCAGCTTGCTGTGCTGGAGAATTGGGAGAAATTCCCTGTACAGTAATATAGTCAACTGTTTCTGGAATTCCAACTGAAGAGTAAATAATGCTAAAACAAACTACTCCTAAAACTAAATTCATAAAAATCCCAGCTAGCATCACAATAGTTCTTTCCAGTTTGGAGCGATTATAAAAAGCAGTTTTACTGGTTGTTTTTTCACTTCCCTCCTCCTGCTCGCCAAAAAGACGCACAAAACCGCCAAAAGGCAAAAGATTGAGAGAATAGATAGTGCTTTTAGCCTCCTTATCAACATCTTTAACCCAAAAAACACTTTTGAACTTACCTTTTAGATTTTGATAAAAACCGATAATTCTAGGAGGATAACCAAAACCAAATTCATTCACTTTAATACCAATAATTTTGGCAGAAAGAAAATGACCAATTTCATGGATCAGCACCACAATTGATAAAACTAGTAAAAAAATAATAATTGCAGGAAGCATAAATTACAAATCCGAAATTCGAAAATCGAAATTCGAAAACAATTTCAAAGTAAAAACTAAAATTATCATTGATAACTGCAAAATCAATTTTAATTTTTTCCTTTTAATTTTTAATAAAAACTATAATTCTGTTTTTCTAATTATTGAACCAAAAATCATCATTAATTCAGTCGCCTCTTTAACTAATTGTTCTTTTCTCTCTTTTAAACAATCTTCTTTACAATCTAATAAATTCAACCAAAAAATAGTTTCCTTGGCTTCTTTTCTTGAAATTTTAATTCTATGAATAAAATCCTTTTTACTAAATGCTTCATTTGCTTCAATATAGTTTGCACCAATTGATCCAGAAGATCTTAGTAATTGTTTGATATCTTCAAGATTAATAATATCTTTTTTTAATTTTTTTAAAAAATCTCTAATATCTTTAGCAAATAAAAAAGTTCTTTCTTCTAAATCATATCTTTTTGTTTGCATTTTTTCGAATTTCGAACTTTAAATATTCGAATTTATGTTTTTAGACTGTCATTAACTCTTGCTCTTTGGCTTTGACCATGTCATCAATTTTTTTGATTGTCTCGTCAGTGATTTTTTGTAAATTTTCCAGATTTCTTTTGACATCGTCTTCGCTTACTCCGCCGACATTTTTTTCATCTTCAATTTCTTTTTTGAAATGGGTACGTTCCTGTCTAACCATCGCACGATGCGCTTCAGCTTTTTGACTCATAAGCTTGACCAAATCTCTTCTAGTTTCCTCTGTTAAAGGAGGAATAGCAATACGAATAATTTCTCCACTGACAACCGGGTTTAAACGTAATTCGCTTCCGGCAATTCCTCTTTCTAGATCTTTTAACACTGATTTATCCCAGGGAGAAATGACAATTGTCTGCGCATCTGGAGCCGAGATTGAAGCCAATTCTCTTACTTCCATCCAAGAACCACCATAAGCCTGCACTTTAAGATGTTCTACTAAACTTGGTTTGGCTCTGCCAGTTTTAAGTGTAGTTAAATCGTCATTAAAAAGAGCAGTAATTTTATTACATTTATCTTGAAAATCAGTAAGATGCGACATACAATTTTTAATTAAAAATTACAAATTCAAAATTTTGCTTGTAATTTCTAATTTTTTTCACCAGCTGGCGGATTAATTTTAAATTATCTTTATCTTATCAAGTTTCTTGCCTTTTTTCAAAAAGGGATTTATTTATGTCATTATGTTAAGACTGAAAGTCTAAAACAGAATCAGTATTATTTTTAGTCAAAAGAATGATTCTTTATAAGGCATTCTGCCTTAACAAAATGACAATAAAAAAAGTCCCGCCAAAAGCGGGACTCTCTCTTAAATTCCTTTATTTCCTAAATTCTTATTTCCTAAATTGCCATTCTGACAAATTCAATGATCTGAATATTTTCTCCAAGCTTGGCAATTGCTTCTTTGACTAAATCATCAATAGTTTTTTTGCTATCTCGAATATAGGTTTGAGCTAAAAGTTCTTTTACATCTTTAGGATCCATTGATGCCACCTGCATGGCAATTTCTTTACCTAAAACTTCAAATTCGTCAGTGGCAGAAACAAAATCAGTCTCACAAGCAAGTTTTACCATTGCTCCAATCCTAGCTCCAGCATGAACATAAGTGGCAATTCTACCATCTCCAGTTTCTCGATCTGCTTTTTTGGCAGCCTTATCAAGTCCTTTCTTTGCTAGCCACTGTTTGGCTTTTGCCATATCGCCTTTTGACTCTTCTAAAGCTTTTCTTACATCCATCACTCCAGCTTTAGTTTCCATTCTTAATTTTTTGATTTGATCTGTGGTAATTGTCATAAAGTAATCGCGAATATACAAATCATTAAAATATACAAATTATTGGTATATTGTTAAAATTCGTATATTAGTGAATAGTATTTTATTTTTGAGCTAATTGTCTACCTTCCAAAACTGCATCAGCAAATTTGGTAACCAAAAATTCAATTGATTTTTTGGCATCGTCATTGCCTGGAATTACATAATCAACCAAAGAAGGATCAGCATTACTATCCAAAATTGCATAAATTTTGATATTTTTGGTTTTGGCTTCGCGAATTGCAGTTTTTTCTCTCAAAGTATCAATAATAAACAAACTATCAGGAATATTTTTAAGATCTGTCAGTCCTCCAAACATTCTTTCAAGACGCAACATTTCTTTCTCCAAAATTACTCTTTCTTTTTTTGTATAATGTTTAAATTCACCTTTTGGTAATCCTTCTTTTAAGGTTTTATAACGCTCAATTCTTTTCTTCATCTGCTCCCAATTAGTAATTGTTCCTCCTGGCCATCGAGTTGTAATATAGCCTACTCCAGCTCTCTGAGCATGAGTTTTAACAATATCAGAAGCCTGTCTTTTAGTACCTACAAACACAATAGTTTTCCCTTCTTGCATTTCTTTTTTGACAGCTTCACAAGCTTGAGCTAAAAGGTTTGAAGTTTTGATAAGATCAAAAATATGAACTCCATCTCTATTTTGCCAAATATATGGAGCCATTTTAGGATGCCAACGTTTGGCTTGATGACCAAAATGAACACCTGCTTCAAGCATTTCTAACAAATCGAATTGGGTTTGTTCTTGAGAGTTTTTTTCTGAAGTTTTAACATCATCAGTTTTAGCACTGACTGCTTTTTTGCTAGCCATTTTTCTCCTTTTTATCCGTTTAAAAGTAAAACTGTTTACTTTTTTGGGATCCTCCCTAGATTCATCTAACTTTTGTTAAAGTCAGGAGCTTAGAATCCAGGTGCGTGATTTTCCTCTATAAGGAAATTAATTTATAATAAAAGATATTATAACAGAAAATTGAGGAAAGTAAATCTTAAACACTCTAATTTATATTCTCTTATATATCAGATTCATTAAACTTTCTCCCAAATAAATCTTGAGTATTATAAGCTTCAAATAAATAACAATATTTATCAAATACCTTATAATTTTTATTTAAATTATTCAATGTATATTTTAACTTAGATTCATAAATCATCAAACTGTTTTCACCAAAAAAAGGTATATAAGGATTAAGTTTATAGTTTAAGTTTTTATATAAAGATAAAAGTTCATTTAAAATTTTAAAATTGGGTTTATTTTTATAGTATCCCATATTGATTAAATGTAAAATTAAACCTTCTAAAGCAATATTCCCTGTTCTTTCTCCTATCCCAAAAATAGTTCCGTTTATTGATCCACAACCAGCAAAAATGGCCGATAAAGCATTTGCCATAGATAAATAATTATTATTATGTCCATGAAATTCAATATTTTTCGATTCAATCCCAGAATTTATCAATAATTTAACAAGACCAGGAATACTTAATGGCAAAGGGATAAAATCATAAGGCAATCCAATACCAACTGTATCACAAATTCTAATCTTAGGTTTAACTTTATATTTTGCACAAATTTTTAATATATCTTTTAAAAAACTCCTTAAAAATGACAAATTAGCCCTAGTCATATCAAGACAATCAATCCTTGGTTTAATTTTCAAATTAAGAAATTCTTCTATTTTAGCTAAATATATTTTTTTAGCCTGAGTTACATTTGATAAATTTTGTTGAGACTCAATATAATAATTAGAAACTGGTATCATAATTCCAGCTTCCTTAACTTCAATATCTTTTAAATATTCTTTATTATCTTCTCTATAACTCAACCAAATAGTGGGTTCTATAGAATAGCCTTTTAAATATAGTTTCCATACTCTTTGAAAAAGTTCTTTTTCTTCCTTTTTATAAATAAAAAATTCAGCTTGTTTTATTGTTCCAGATTGAGCATTAAATTTACAAAAATACTTATAAATTTCAATGCCTTGATTTATATCAAAATTTAAGCCTCCTTGTTTGCCATCTCTATGTGTAGTTTCTGTTACGAAAATTTCTTTAGGTAATTTATATTTGACTTTATTAAATTGATATTCTAAATATTTATTTTGCATAAGGTGATACGATTAAAAATCGTTTTTTAATTGATCCCACATTTTTTTAGATAAAATTGACCATGGTTTAAAATCAGTTGCAATATAATTATTTATCAATTTTTCATATATTAAAAGATATTTTTTTGCTATATTTTCCCAATCATATTCTTTTACTTTTTCTAAACTATTATTTATAAGATTTGCTCTTAATTTTCTATTTTTTATTACTTCAGATAAATAAAACGATAATTCTTTAATATCTTCTGAATGAAACAATAAGCCAGTTTTATTATGGTTAATATACTCTGGGATTCCGCCGATATTACTTCCGATTGCAACAGTTCCAGCCGCTTGAGCTGCAAAATTAATAATTCCTCCTGCCTCAGCTCTAGAAGGACATATATTAGCAATGGCCCCCCTTAAATATTTAAAAGTTTCTTCTAATTTAATGGTCCCAACAAAATGTATTTTTTCTTTTGAATCTAATGTGTCAACTAGATGTTCTAAATTTTTTCTATCAGATCCATCTCCTACTATAATAAGATGAATTCTTGGATAATTAACTGATATCATATTAAAAGCTTTTATTAAAATATCAATTCCCTTATCTTTCTCAAGTCTTCTTATTGAGACAAAGTAATCATATCCTGGTTTGTATATTTCAGAATTGGCAATTTTATTTGTATCTAAACCAGCATATATAAGATCAATTTTTTTTATTTCAGGCAAAACTTTTTTAACATAATTTGATAAAGATTTGGAAAAAGAAATATGTTGATCAGCCTGTAATAACGATTCTTTAACTATTCCTTCTCCTTCCTTCCACATCTTTTGAGAAAATGGATCATTTGGTTCTGGGATATCTCCTCCTGCATAATTTATTACTAAAGGAACTTTCCAAAGTTTACTCAATAATAAACCATATAAAGGCATAGGTCTATGAACTTGAAAAAGATGAATAATATCCGCTTTAATAGAAGAATTATAGTATTTTAACCAATCTATGGATTTAAGATAATCTTTTTCATTTTTAGGTCTTATGATTCTATAAATTGGAACCTGATTAATGGTTTCTAATTCAGGTAAATTAAATGGATATCTTTTTGTTAATACAGCAACTTCGATTCCTAAATTTCTGTATTTATTAGCTAATTCTTCAATTGTGGTTTCTACTCCTCCAACATTTGGACGATATAGAGAAGAAATAAACAATACTTTCTTAATTCTAGAGCTAATATCTTTCATAAGCTAATTATATTAATCAATTTTCTAATAACTTTGATGATAATATACTATATTTTATAAATTGTTGAGCATATTCATAATATCCAGACTTAACTAATTCTAAATATAAATACAAAAATCGCGTAGATATATGTAAAAAAAATCTAATTCTAAATTCTTTATTATCTAAATTATAACCAAACAATTCAGATAAATATTTCCAATATTTTCTAGGAAAACATGACCAAGCTAAAAGAGCTATGTCTCTTACTGGATCAGACATATGTAATTCTTCCCAATCAATTAAATATAAAGAAGAATTTTTTGCTAGAAGTAAATTATTAAAATATAAGTCTCCATGAATCGGACATAACCCCTTACTCGATATAGATTGAATTTTTTTAGAATAAAGATAAAATAAAGATGATATTATTTTTTTATTATTTTTAAATTTTTCTAACTCATCTAAATCTTTTTCTATATCTTGTAAATATATTTGAAAACAATCTTTATGTGATTCACTTCCTAACTTGGGCAAAATATCTTTTAAATTATTTATATTGTGTAATTTTTGGATAAGGCTAACTAAAAGCTTTGGATTTTTAATAAGCCAATTTTCTTCTGGAATTGATGCTTCGACATAATTCTGAACAAAAATAAATTCACCAGTTTCTAAAATTCCACTAACAATTATATCAGGTGTAATACCATTTTGAGCAATAATTTGTAAAGGCTTAGGGTCAACCCCTGACTGAACAACAAATTTCCCTTTGTCTGAAACAATAACAAATTTATCTTCTTTAAATTTTTCTAATTTAAAATGTGATAATGATTTTTCCAATAAAAAAGAACCTATATCCAGATTATTGTTTAAAAAATTCTTTATAGAAGGTTTTATTTTAAATTTATACACAAATTTATAAGTTAATTTTATACTTAGAAGTTACATTATCTGTCAACTAATTTTTTATCTTATCAAAATAAAGGAATTTAAGATATCTTCTGCATTGAGTCACTTCTGTAATCTTTGTATCATCTTCTGGTAAATCTGCAAGAAAAGTAGCAGTATCAGATAAACAGCCAAAATTGATCCATTTAATTAAATCTCTGTCATTTTTAAATTTTTGGGGAGCAGTCAGATTATATCCATTTAAAAACTCCTCATAAACATCATCCCAATGTTTTTTTAGATGCTGTTCTCCTTTATTGGGATAGCTCCACAAAGCTAAAGCCAGTCCTACATCTTTGGCAAATGGTCCAGGTGAAGCCCAATCAAAATCAATCATAGTTATATTTTGCTTTTCATCAACCATAATATTTGCTGGTTGATAATCATTATGGATAATACCTTTAGGAAAATCTGAAGATTTAGACCAATCAATATATTCTTTAACTTCTTTGATAAATTTTTCTCCGCCATGAAGTTTTTTGACTATTAATTTTTCTCTTACTAATGCTCTTTCAAATTCGGTAAAAATACTTCTCCTTTTAATATTAGAATTAAAGGAAAGTGAATATTTATGAAAATTACCTAGTAATGTTCCAGCTTTATGGACAATCTCTAAATCTGGTTTATGATCAGGATCAACTTCCAAAGACTTTCCTTCAATAAAATCAAATAAAATAAGAGCACTATCGTCTTTAGCCAAAACAAAACTTTCTTTCTTTAGAGTTTGAATAATCTTAGGAACATTTAATTTATTTTTTTCTAAATGCTTAATCAGGTCAACTTCAAACTTAATTGCTTGTCCTAATTTACGTTTTCCTACTCTTAAAGCAAATTTGTTATCTTTAGTTTTGACTTCCCATAAGTCATTATCAAAGCCATCACGAACAAGAGACAAGACAAAATCTTTAAAACCATATTCTTCACTCAAAATTGTTTGATAGTAAGAAAGTCCATTTTTAAGTTGCATATTTTTTTATAATATAAAATCTTGAATTTAATTTTAAAAGATATTATACTACATCTATTATGTTAACAAATTAATAATACTAATATATGTCCAAAATTAATAATAATATTTTTAACTTAGAAAATGAATCATTAGGTTCATTATGTAGCTTATTATCTGAAGCAAATATTCAAATTTATAAATATGAAAACCAAAAATGGTGGGGACGAAAAGAAAATAAAGCGACTGATAAGGAAATTAATGAATGGGATGAAATCTCTAGAAGTTGGAATGAAAAAAGAAGTGCAATTAAAAATAAAATTGATCAACTTTTAAAAGAACTATTAATTAATATCAAAAATGATAATTTTAATCAAGATACTCAAATAAATACAAAAAATCAAAATTTTTCATTTCAAATCCTTCCAATTTCTTTGATGATTGATATGATGACTATAGAAAATATTAAGATTTTTGATCTAAGTAAAAAAAATAATGAAGAGGGAATTAAAAAAGCAACTTCTAGAAGAGATGCTTTGAAAGAAAGTATTGATAGATCTATTAAAGAAATATTAAAAACTGGAGTTTATGATTTAAAATCAGAAGCTCGTACTTTTTAATCTTTATTTTTAAAATTTCTTCTAAAAAAATCTAAAACATTTGGATTCTCTTGTATCCAATTAAAAATATCTTGAATTATATCTTTTACAGATTTTTGAGGATACCATTCTATAAAATTTTGAATTTTAGTTGTATCAGAAATATAACTTTTAAGATCCCAATCATTATCTTTTAAAATTGATTTAATATGAATAGAATTTCCTGTTATTGTTTCACATAATTGAGTTAATTCTTTAATTGAAATACTATTTTTTAACCCACCTCCGATATTAAAAGTCATCCCTGACAAATCATTAATATTTTCTAATTGTTTAATTAGTAGAGAAAATACATCGTCAATATGAAGAATATCTCTAACCTGCTTCCCTGTCCCTCCAAAACCAAAATAACCTAATTCAGTGCCAATTATATGACTTACCAACCAATATGTAATAATTCCTTGGTCTACTTTTCCCATTTGCCATGGACCAGCTATTGTCCCAAATCTATTTATAATAGTTTTTATTTTAAATGCATAAGAATATTCATTTAAGATTATTTCTGCTGCATATTTAGTAGCACCATATAAAGACCTAATTCCAGTTAAAGATAAGTCTTCGCTAATTCCTTTTTCACTTACTCCTTGAATGTTTTGTTCCGATTTTAATGAAAATCTATTATTTTCTTCAATAAAATTAGAATTATTAATTTTATCTACAGGGTATACTCTACTTGTAGATAAAAAAATAATATCTGCCTTATTTTCTTTAGCTAAATCAAAACAATTAATTGCCCCATTTAAATTGGTTTGGATTAAATAATTTGTATCACCCGTAATCCCAGCTGTAAATGAAGGCTCCGCTGAACATTCAATAACTAAATCAGTTGAAATCTTTAGATCTTCTTTATTCCTAATATCTCCATATATAAATTTAATTCCATATTTTTTTAATCTTTCTAAAGATAATTCTGACCCTCTTCTATATAAATTATCTAAACAAAAAATTTCTATA
>JAAZND010000082.1 GCA_012798485.1 Candidatus Beckwithbacteria bacterium
GCCAAGGCGACTTCGTTACTTTTTCGACACGTGGTCGATAAGTTAATGTAAAGGTTCTAACTTATCTTGGGTTAGTCGGATGTATTTTACAATGCCATCCATTATTTCGTCTAAATGTTTTTCAACATCCCAATGATTTCTTTTTATATAATCTTCAATTGAATCCATTAAATGTGGGTCAAAATCATCTTCATCATCGTAATCCGCACTATATTCGTTTTCAACATTTTTATAAAATTTTGCGTAGTTTCCAAAAGCAATATCCTCATAAAGATTATAAAAAGTGTCCCATACATTAGGGTCTCTCATGAGGGGTTTAATTCTCCTTGAAGTGTGTCAGCTTCTCCTTCACGAGGAACTAATTGTTCCCAAAAATCTTGATATTCCGCCATGTAAGGGGATGATTCGTCCCAATACTTAGCTTCATTTATAAATCTAGCTCGCATTATGCTTTTAAGAATTTGTCAAGCTTTTCTCTTTTTTTCTGATGTTCTTCTTCTTTCTTCTTGGTTTCTACAGTCTTAATATAGTTGTTTTTAACATCAGCTAATTCTTTTTTAAGTTCTGCAAAGAAAGTTTTAAAATCATTTTCAGCTTGATCATTTGATACAGTGAATGTTGGGTTTTCTTCACCTTCTTCAAGATGGGTTTTATAGACTGAAAGAGATAAATTTCCCTCAACGTTTCTTAAGCAAATTAAATAACTTGGGTTATACTTATCTGAAGTTCCGTCTGCGAATAGTGCATAACATATTTTGCATGCAGGATCTTTTGCACAAACAGCTTGAGTAGCTTTTTTCTGCATATCCCAGAATTTCTTGTATTCACCAACTTGGTTGCCTGCAAAGCTTTTAAATCTTGCAAAATTATCACGGACTTTTTTTACAATGTCCATAGCATCTTTTGCAGCTTGGGCGGCTTCTTTTTCTTGAAGTGCTTTTTCTGGATCTTTAGTTCCTTTTTTAGAATTCTTTTTATCTTCCTTTTTATCTTTCTTTTGGAAGAAATCCTTCTTAGCTTTTTCTTTTGCTTCTAATAAAGAAAAGAATTTATAATCTCTATAAGCGCTCAAACTTTCGTGTAATTTCATAGCAGTTCTTATTTTTTATTTATATATATATTTTCATTTCACGCAGCGGGTTCTCTGCGTTGATTCATTGATTTTATTTTATATATTAAGGGATATATATAAAAAATTAGTGCAAAATTATGAAATACAGTGAATTCTTAGAACTAAACGAGGTTCTTATCGAGCACAATCTCACCGTTGATGATGTAAAAGAAAATAGAGAAGTTTTAAATGAAGTAAGCCTTTTAGGGGTACTTGCTGGAATAGTAACTCTTGGAGGTCTTGTGGGGTTTTTCGGAAAATCCCTTCTTCGAGCCGGTATCAAAAAGGCTTATTTGATGAAACTAAATGGCATTGCAAAAAAGTTTGAAGAAAAAATTGTAGAAAACTCTTCAAAATTAGGAAAGAAAACCGTTCAAATACGACAGCAGCTTGTTCAAAAAGAAAAACAATTAAGATCTCAAGAAGGAGAAGAAGCAAAAGCTGAACTAGATGCATTAGTAAATCAAAAACGTGAATACGAGAGAAGATTTATTCGTGAAACTAATGAATTTATTTCTAAAATTTCTACATCTAAATCAAAAGAAATCTACGAAAGAATAGATGAGATCAAAAAACTAAAAGATAGTCAAAAAACAGCACTAAAAACTTATTGGGAAACACAAATTCCTCATATTAGATTAAATGCATTTAATCAATTAATTAAAGATGGAATTATCACAGATAAAGAATTAATAGCTCAATTAAATCAGGATTTAAAAGAGGATTTAAAAGAAGCTAAAGAAAAGACTGAAAGATTCCTAAAATCTGCAAAGAAAGGGGAATCAGAAAAAACTGAAGAAAAGAAACCGGGCGAAGAAAAACCAGGAGAAGAAGAAAAGTCTGGAGAAGCAAAA
>JAAZND010000083.1 GCA_012798485.1 Candidatus Beckwithbacteria bacterium
AAAGGGACTAAGAAAAACTTCCATCTTCACCTTAAAGAATGTGAATGGAGATGGAAACAAAACCCTAAACAACTTGAACAAAAACTTGTCGAATTGTTAAAGTGCTAGTCTAGACCCTTATTAAAATACTTAAACTTAAGGAAAATGAAGAAAAATTATTAGACCAAAATGGAAATTTTATAGATTTTAAATATAGCGAAATTTTTAATAATGCTTGAAAAAATTATTTATTTGAATTTGACTGGAAATAAAAATAATGCAACCTAATAATCTTAGTCTCACTATCGCGCATCTTTATCCAAAATCCATGAATATTTATGGTGATTATGGCAATATTTTAGCTCTTAAAAAAAGATGTGAATGGAGGAATATCCAAGTTAGAATTGATGAAATTGAAATTGGTGAAAACCTAGAGGAAAAAAAATATGACCTCTGTTTTGCCGGAGGAGGGCAGGACAAAAGCCAAATTGCAGTCTCCAAAGATTTACTGACCAAAAAAGAGCAAATTCATTCTTTAGTAAATCAAAATATTGTTTTTCTTACTATTTGCGGAACTTATCAACTTTTTGGACATTATTTTTTAACGAGTGAAAATTTTAAAATTACAGGAATTTCGGTTTTTGATCTGATTACCAAAGCCAGTAATGTGAGAAAAATTGGTAATGTGGTTGTCAAACATAACTTACCCATAAAACCAGAAACTCTGGTTGGCTTTGAAAATCATTCAGGCAACACTTATCTGCAAGGCGAAACTCAAGCTATTGGAAAAGTGATCAAAGGTTTTGGCAATAATGGGAAAGATAAACTCGAAGGAGCGAGGTGTAAAAATGTTTTTGGGACTTATCTTCATGGTTCACTCTTACCCAAAAATCCTCATTTTGCCGACTATATAATCAAATTAGCATTGGAAAATAAATATCAAGACAAAATAGAGTTGCAAAAACTGGATGACAAATTAGAATTTGAAGCACATAATTTTATCCTTAAAAACAAATAAGCAAGAGAATTGTTTAAAAAAATGTTAGAATAACTCTTAATAAAAAACTAAATGCCGAGATGGCGGAACTGGTAGACGCGCACGGTTTAGGACCGTGTGAGGCAACTCATGCAGGTTCGATTCCTGTTCTCGGCACAAAGATAGAACACGCTTGCTACCCAACTGGCTGAGAGTTTAGAACCATGTTAGAGAGCCTGTCCTGAAGTATTTAAGATTCAAGTCCTTTCTCTGGCACAAAATAATACATTCTATCTGCCGAGTGGTAAAGTCTAGGATTACATAAATAACTCATACAGATTTAATCTCATCTTCCAACATAAAACTTTTTTTCATAAATTTTAAATTTCACAACGTTTGCAGGGCAAGGTAAAACTATTTATAATTAAAACTATCTTTATGCAACAATATACAGGCCTTACTCAAGTAGAAGCCAATAATCGCCTCAAAAAAAATGGATACAATGAAATCCTTGCGCAAAAACCTCAAAGTGTCTTTGGCTTAATCATTAAGATAATAGCTGAACCAATGATTCTTCTTTTACTGTTAATTGGGTCAATCTATCTTTTTTTAGGAGAACCAAAAGATTCACTTGCCTTATTTGCTTCTATTTTTTTCGTGATTGGGATTACTCTTTACCAAGAGCATAAAACTGAAAAAGCTATTCAGGCACTCAAAGATTTATCTAGTCCAAGAGCTTTAGTCATTAGAGATAATGAACAAAAAAGAATTGCCGGCAGAGAAATAGTTGTAGACGACATCATTATTTTACAGGAAGGCGACCGTGTCACGGCTGATGCTGTAGTTTTAAATGCTCAAAACTTACTGATCGATGAATCACTTCTGACCGGCGAATCTTTACCAGTCAGAAAAGAAATCTGGGATAGTAAAACAGAAATTAAAACCGGCTCAGAAAATAGTTCTTTTGTTTTTTCAGGAACTTTAATTGCTCAAGGCTGGGGTATTGCCAAAGTAAGCAAAACCGGAATGCAAACAGAAATGGGTAAAATTGGTAAAACTCTACAAACAATTGAAGAAAGTGATTCTTTATTAAAAAAAGAAATCGGTCATATTATTCGTATTTATGGCATCGCTGGGATTGTTTGCTGCGCCTTGATGTTTTTTATGTATATTGTTGTCAAGGGAGATATTTTAAACGGTATTCTCAGAGGTTTAACTCTTTCTTTATCTATGCTTCCAGAAGAATTCCCAATGGTACTTACGATTTTCTTAACTCTTGGGGCTTGGAGAATTTCTAAAAAAAATGTTTTAACCCGCAACAGTCAAGCAATCGAAACTCTTGGGGCAACCACTGTTTTATGTGTAGATAAAACCGGCACTCTCACTCAAAACCGCATGAGCTTAACTACACTCACCACTAATGATAAAACAATCGAATTAACAGGCTTTAAAAATAAACTTGAGCAAGAAACTGCCAATTTACTTCTTTATGCTAAGCTAGCCAGTAAACGAGGAGCATTTGACCCCTTGGAAAAAGAGATAAATTCTCAATATAGCAATTTGGTAGACAAAAATGAAAATAATTTAAGAAACTGGCATTTGCTCAAATCTTACAATTTATCAAAAGAATTATTAGCAGTGTCAAGAATCTGGCAAGCTCCACATCAAAAAGATTATCTTGTCAGCTGCAAGGGCGCCCCTGAAGCCATAATAAATATGTGTAAACTCAGCGCTCATGAACGTAAAGCCTGGACAGAAAAAATAACAGAATTAGCCAATCAAGGTCAACGAATTCTAGCGGTAGCACAAGGCAGTTTAGCTGACAAAAATTTTCCCAAATCACAGCAACAATTTGAACTTAAATTTCTAGGGCTCATCGGTTTTGTGGATCCATTACGCCAGACAGTCTCAAAATCAATGACTGAATGTATCAGAGCTGGTATCCGGGTGATTATGATCACTGGAGATTACCCAGGCACAGCTATCCACATTGCTTCCAAGGCAGGAATTGTTCATGCCGATAAATGCATTACCGGAACTGAATTAGCAGAAATGAGTGAGAAAGAACTCAGGCAAAAAATCACTGATGTCAATATCTTTGCCAGAGTAATCCCTGACCAAAAATTAAAAATTGTTGAAGCTTTAAAAGCCAATGAAGAAATTGTTGCTATGACAGGAGATGGGGTGAATGACGGCCCAGCTCTCAAAGCAGCTCATATTGGTATTGCTATGGGAGAGAAAGGAACAGATGTAGCCAGGGAATCTGCTGATTTAGTTTTACTCGATGATAATTTCACCTCTATTGTTTCTGCAGTCAAAATGGGACGCAGAATTTATGACAATTTACAAAAAGCTGTCACTTTTATTTTTTCTGTTCATATTCCCATTGCTGGAGTTTCCCTTATCCCAGTATTCTTTGATCTACCATTTATTCTTTTTCCTATCCATATTGCTTTTCTAGAGCTAATTATTGATCCAGCCAGCTCCATTATCTTTGAAACCGAACCAGCAGAAAACGATATTATGAATCGACCACCTCGTAGATTAAACCAGCCGTTATTTAGCAATAGCTATATCTTAAGAGGTCTAATCCAAGGAATAGTGGTCTTAGGGTTAGTTATGCTGGCATTCGTTTTGGCCTTGAAAACAGGCAAGATCGAGAGTAATGCTCGTTTTATCGCTTTTGCTACTCTTGTAATCTGCAACCTAGTTTTAGTTAGAACCAATCTGACTAAACTCTCACTTTTCCAAAAAGTTAATTTTATTAATAATAAATCTTTTTATGCAATTTTAGCTATCACTTTGGGCATAATCTCAGCTATTGCATATATTCCTTTTCTACGTGAACTTTTCCATTTTTCTGCAATAAATTTATTTGAACTTTTTTGGATTGGAGGACTGGCGCTAATTTGTTATCTTCTGTTGGAGTTTTTAAAAATCATAACCCAAAATAAAGCAGAAGTGAAAACTGAATAATTTCATTATAATTATAATTTAATCAATTTTAACCAACACCAGATTATTTTTATATTCTTTACCTAGAAAAAAACTGACAATTTGCTGATATCTTTTATTAAAATCCGACACATAAAAACTTCTTTCTCGATTTTTACCAAGATTTAAGCTAATTTCTTGATGCCTTTCTAAATAATTCTTTAATTTCTCACCAATAATTTTACCCTGAGAAATGATTTTAACCTTATGATCAAAAAACTTAGCAATCTTTTTTTCAATCAAACCATAATGAGTGCAACCAAGAATCAAAGCTTCAATTTTTTCTTTTTTAAAAGTTTTAAAATATTGCACAAAAAGTAAATCTAAACCCTGCCAGTCAAACATCACTTCTTCGATAATGGACACAAATAACGGAGTTGCTTTTTGGAAAATTATAATCCTAGGGTTTAATTTTTTAACTTCCTTGAGATAGTTTTTAGAATTGATGTTTGCATAAGTACCAATAATACCAATTTTTTGATAGTTTTTTTGTATTACTTCCTCAAGAGTAGGAACTATAACTCCTAAAACTTTTTTAGCTTGATAAAATTTGGGTAAAAATTCCTGTTGAATTTAGCGAAGAACTAAAGCGGAAGCTGTATTACAAGCCAAAATTACTAATGCATAATTTTGAGCAAAAAGAAATTCTAAAGCTTGGATAGTATAGTGATAAATTAGGTCTTTGGATTTGCCTCCATAAGGTACACGAGCATTATCACCAAAATAGACATAGTCGTATTCTGGAAGTTCTTTAACTACTGCTTTTAAAATTGTCAGGCCACCCAAACCAGAATCAAAAAACCCGATTTTACCTTTTGTTTGAGTCATAAATTGTATTTTAACTTAAAATTGGAAACTTGACAAAAATAGTTAATTTGTTAAAATATTTATGTCATAAACTATTTTTTTCTAAATTTATGAATAAAACTAAATATCAGCTTTATACTGAATTTTACCAACTTATGTACCAGATCCGTCCTGCAATGGAACAAAAAGTTAAAGAATTCATGGATAAAGAAAAGATCACAGCCTTACAGACACATGCCCTTAGACATATGCTTGAAAATCCAAATTCAACAATTACAGAGCTTGCAAAAGCTCTTTCCACATCGCCATCAGCTTTGGTACAATTGACTGATAGACTGGCTGAATTGAAACTAATAGAAAGAGTTAATGACCTCAAAGATCGTAGAATTACCAGAATTGTTGGCACTAAAAAGGGTGAAGAAGAATTATTAAAACTGAAAAATCTGTCTATAGAAAAACTAGCTTCAATCTTTGATGCTTTGACTGAAGTTGAATTACAAACTATCAATAATATTTTTAAAAAATTATTAAATAAACTCAAAAAATAAACTTATGAAAATTCATTTACCTGGAATCTTTAAAAACCATTGGTTCTTTTTTTTATTAATTCTTATCTTGATTTTCGGCGGATATTTTTACTGGCAAAGTAAACATAAAAAAATAGATACCGCCAATCAACCTTACACTATCAGTCGTATGGATCTGTCTGAATACGTCACTGCTTCGGGTCAAATTGGTGCCAAAGATCTGGTTAGTTTAAAATTTCAAACTCCTGGAAGATTAACTTGGGTTAATGCTCAAGAGGGTGATTATGTCCAAAAATGGCAAACCATTGCTGCTATTGATGAAGTGGAACTACAACAAAATATCAAAAAATCACTTTTGACTTATATGAATAGCCGTATGGATTTTGACCAGACCAAAGCTGATTACAAAGACTCAGCCTCGACCAACGAAATTGAAAGAGTTTTAATTAAAAACCAAAATAATCTTGATACTGCAGTTTTAAATGTAGAAATTGTTGATTTAGCCAAAAAATATGCTTATCTAGTCAGTCCTATTGATGGAATTTTAGTTAAAGCTACAGATAAATTTGCCGGTATCAACACTTCTGCCACTACCGAATATGTCGTGGTTGATCCCAAAACTTTAAGATTTGAAGCTGAAATTGAAGAATTGGATATTGCCAAAGTTGAAGAAAATATGGCAGCCGACATTACTCTAGATGCTTTTCCTGGAGAGAAAATTTCTTCCAATATTAATAAAATTGATTTTACTATTTCAACTACCAGTAGTGGTAATTCGGCTTTTGTGGCTTATTTACCAATGGAATTTAACAATAAATATCGTTTAGGTATGAATGGAGACATTAAAGTCTTAGTCACTGAAAAACAACAGGTTTTAGCTGTCCCTATCGATAGAGTTATTGAAAAAGAAGATGGCAAATATGTCACTGTCATCAAAAATAACAAGCAGGAAGAAGTTAAAATTGAAACGGGAGTAGAAACAGATGATTACTACGAAGTCTTAAGTGGTTTAAATGAAGGTGATCAGATAGCTACAGCTTTAAATAAATAAAAATTAACTTATATTTTTTATGTCTTCCTCTATTTTAAAAGCGACTAATGTCTCAAAAATCTATGAGCTTGAAGGTGTAGAAGTCAAAGCTTTAATTAATATTAATCTTGATATTAAACAAGGTGAATTTGTGGCAATTGTTGGTCCATCTGGGTCTGGTAAATCTACTTTAATGCATCTGATTGGAGCTTTAGACACGCCTACAACTGGAAAAATTATTATTGATGGAGAAAATATTTCCAAAGCCAATGAAAAAGAACTGGCAAAAATTCGTAACCAAAAAGTCGGTTTTGTCTTTCAGCAATTTAATCTTTTATCCAAAACTCCAGCCTGGCAAAATGTAGAAATCCCACTGATTTATAGCGGCATGACTAGCCGCACTAAAAGAGAAAATTTGTGTAAACAAATGCTGGAAAAAGTGGGATTAGCAGATAAATTATACAATCATCCCAATCAATTATCTGGAGGTCAACAACAAAGAGTAGCAATTGCTAGAGCCCTTATTAATAATCCTGCCATTATTCTAGCTGATGAGCCAACTGGAGCTTTGGATAGCAAAACAGGCAAGGAAATTTTACAAATGTTTAAAGATTTAAATAAAAAAGAGGGCAGAACGATTATCATGGTGACTCACGACTTAGATCTGGCTGAACAAGCTCAAAGACAAATCAAAATTAAAGATGGAGAAGTAGTTGATCATTTTTAAATTTTAAAATTAAATACTTTATACTAAATACTAATTACTTAATACTAAAATTATGATTGTTTTTTTAGAAATTTTCGAAACCGCTTTTATTTCGCTTTTGAGAAATAAATTAAGATCTATTCTCACCATGCTCGGAATTATTATTGGTGTAGCTTCAGTCATTTTACTAATCTCCATTGGCTCAGGCTTACAAAGCTATGTCACTAATCAGTTTGAAAATTTAGGTTCAAATTTAATCTACGTAATGCCAGGCGACATGGAAAGTGGTTATACGCTTCAAAGCCTTAAAAAAAGAGATGTCACTCTTATTAAAAGAATTGGTTTTCCTGTTAAAGATGTTTCCCCCAGTATTTCTGCCGTCACAACGGTCAAATATAAAGGTATTGAGAAAAAATATGAAGTCAGCGCTTTTGATGAAGCTGGGATCAAAATGATGAATTTTAAACCAGCAGAAGGCAGACTTTTAAATAATGAAGATGTGAGTAAAAATGCTAGAGTAGCTCTGATTGGGCCAAAAGTGGAAGAAGCATTATTTGGCAAACTTAGCGCAGTAGGAAAATCAATCATGATTCAATCTAGTGAATATAAAGTTGTTGGCGTCTTTGAAAGTAAAGGCGGAGGCAGTGGCGGTATCGGTAGAAGTGTTGATGAACAAGTAATGATCCCGATTACTACCGCTCAAAAACAATTTAACCAGGATACTTATAATGCCATTTCTGTCCAAATAACCAGTAAAGATGAAATTGAAAACGCCAAGAAAAAAATTGAAAAAGCCATGCTTAAAATCCATAAAAAAGATGAATTTAGTATTATGGGCATGGAAGATTTACTCAAAACTATTAATTCGATTTTAAGCGTTATTACTGCAGGTCTTGGCGGCATTGCTGCTATTTCCTTGCTTGTTGGCGGTATTGGTATCATGAATATTATGTATGTGACTGTCACTGAAAGAACTAAAGAAATAGGCTTAAGAAAAGCGCTTGGCGCTAGACCAAGTGATATTCTAATTCAATTTTTAATTGAATCTGTAGTTGTTAGCGTTATTGGTGGTAGTATCGGTATTATTTTTGCTATGTTGGGTTCAATGATTATCAGTCAATTCTTTACTTCTGAAGTTACCTTATCTTCGATTCTTTTGGCTTTTGGGTTTTCCAGTTTTATTGGTGTGATTTTTGGTGTTTTTCCAGCTTACAAAGCTGCCAAACTCGATCCAATTACTGCTTTAAGATACGAATAATCTGTTATAATAACGCCATAGTAAATTTAATTTAAAAAATTCAAAGTCTAAATTTCATTTCCAAGCTGAAAAATATTTTAAAGAATTTGGTAAATTAGAATTTAGAAATCAATTTATGGCTACTACTAAAAAAACTCAAACTGAAACTAAACAAACTTTTCCTACCAAATTATCTTGGCTTCCCAAAAAAACTTTCGAACTGGAAATTACTATTCCTCAAGAAGAAGTTGCCAAAACTTATCAACAGGTTTTAAAAGAAACTGCTGCTAAAACTACTGTTAAAGGTTTTCGCCAAGGAAAAGCCCCTCTTGATTTAGTCGAAAAACAACTGGATAAAACTCACCTTTATGAACATGTGGCTAATCATTTAATCCCTGATTCGTATGATTTTGCCATTGATCATCACAATCTTCATCCAATCGTCACTCCTAAAATTGATTTAGTAAGTGCAGATCTAAACAAAGACTGGATAGTTAAAGCTACTGCTTGTGAAGGCCCAGAGGTAAAACTCAATAACTATAAAGATAAAATTAAAGGGATTAAGGCAAAAAATGCCATTTGGACACCAGAAAAAGCTAAAAAAAGTGAAAAAGAAACAAAAGAAGTGGATATCAATCAGATTTTTGAAGAACTTTTAAAAACGGCTGAAGTCGAAATTGCTGATTTACTTATTGAAAGAGAAACCAACCGCATGCTCAGCCAATTGATTGATCAGGTCAATGCTATGGGAATGACAGTCAGCCAATATGCTCAAGCTCAAGGAAAAACAGAAAAACAAATCAGAGATAATTATGAAAAATCTGCCACAGATGGCTTGAAACTGGAATTTATTTTAAATCAGATTGCTGTGGAAGAAAAATTGACTGTTAATGAACAGGAAATTGATGAATTTATCAAAAAAGCAGCTGAGCCTGGAAAACCTGTTCCTCCACAAAACGCTCAACAAAAAGTATACTTAGGCATTATCTTGAAAAAACAAAAAACAATTGACTTTTTAAAAGTCCTATAATATAATTAGGTTATACAAAATTTAAATAAATATTCTGCTTAGTCGACAAAATCGATTGTTTTTTGGTATAAACTAAAATAAACTCAATATGAACGATCCATTTAAAATGCAAACACTAACAGCGCCAACCAATAATACCGGGAAAAAACCCGCTGATAACCAAAAATCAAATAAGGTTAGTAATTTTATTGAAAATTTTAAAGAACAAGGTCAGGCTGCTACTACCGGCGTTGCAAAAACTGTTTTAGAGCAGATTTTTGGCTCCATGGATTCAAACTACAATCAATTTCCTCAAACTCAAAATAACATACCTAATAATTTCAATACTCCAGGACAAAAACCTTTCAATTTTGCTGAGTTTTTAAGATCCAGAGAAAATTTCACCAAAATGAGGGAAAGACAATTTGCTCAGCAACAGAGATCTCAGGAAAGATTGATTTTTAGCCGTAAAAATGAGGAAACCAAAAAAGAAATTGAGCTTTTAAAACAGGAAATCAAAAAACTGATTAAAACTTCTAAAGATGTCACTGCTGAAATTTTAGCTGCTGAGAAAACCATCATGACTACGACTGTGGAAGCTGGTACTTACCAAGTCAATTTCTTCCAAAGAGTCAGAAGAATGATAATGATAGCCAGAAAAAGATTGCAGGATTCGCAAAACTGGCTGCAATTATTTAACAGCAGACAAAGACAAAAAGCTGGTTATTGGGGGAATGTTAAAAAATCCGGCACTAAATATATGCTTTCTAACGAAAGATATATGTCTACTCAAGCTGGATAAAATCATATGTCATTCCTCTCGAAACAGGAATTTATATAAGAAAAATAAAAGCGCAAGAAATTGCGCTTTTTTAATGACTAATTTATCAAAATGTCATCCTGAAACCGACTAAAAGTCGATATTCAGGATCTTTATTACAAAATTAAGATAACTAAAACAAATTCAGTATGATATTAAATCTAAAATTACTTAAATTACAAACCTTCCATCTTTATAAATTACTTTTTTAGTTCCATTTTTAAGATGAGCAGTCACTTCGCGACTCTCTGTTGAAATAATATCAATATGAATCACGCTGTCATTAAAACCTAACTTTTGCCAATCTTTTTTCTTCATTTGCTTAATTTTCCCGGTATAACTATCATAAAAAGAACTACCCAAGGCAATGTGCATATTGCCATTTTTACCACCAACATTTTCATCATACAAAGTCTCTGCCATAAACTTGGTAATACGAGAAAAGCGACCGTCAGTCAGAGAAAACTCACCAATTTGATTACCACCTTTGACTTTAATCATCTCTTCAAGCAATTTTTGATTACGACTAGCTTTGACTTCTACTACTTTACCATTTTTAAATTTAAGATAAATATCTTTAATTAAATTACCGTATTGATAAAGAGGTTGGTTAAATTTTACACAACCATCTGTACCTTTAAAATCTGGAGAAGTAAAAATTTCAAAAGATGGAATATTATTGCCAATACCGCTGAGCCATTTTCTTTTTTCTCCCAGTTTAATCCACAGATCAATATTTTTACTAATTATATGCAATTTATTAATTTGCATTTGTAAAAGTTTAGTTTTTATTGCTTCAGTTTCTTGAAAAACTTCTCGCCATTTTTTAATCGGGTTTTCTTCGTCCAAAAAACAAGCTTTAATAATTTGCTGCCAATAATCTTGTAAGCTCAACTTCGCTTCTTGAGCCATCGCACTTGTCCCGTATAATGCTAAAGTCCATGAAAATTTACCTTGATTTTCTTTAACTCTACGCCAGTCAAGGTATGGTTTCATTGTTTTATTGGAAAGCATAATTTTAGCTGGATCAACATCTTTTAAAGCATGCTTATCTTGCTCAGAAATAACTCCAATCATATGATCAATTGTTTCGATTTGTGCTTTGAGGAATTTACGAGGAAAAAATTCGATTTGTTTATCAGAAGCTAAATCATAAAAATCTTTAGATAAATTATATTTTTCATCATCTTCTGGCAGATATTTTAAAATCATATGTCCACCAGCTTTTAAAATAGCTTTGCGCAGTTCAACCAACAAAGGCTTAGCTGACTCACCAATAATAAGCTGCACTATTTCTCCTTTTTTAATCCCTTTCCCTTGATTTAAAGCAAAATTAACTAAAATATCGGCGTATTTTGCTAAAATTTTTTGTGAAGGTTGATAGGTCATAAAGCTTTAAAAAATGTATTTAATACATCTTTACAAATTGTTCTTTTATTTATAAATTTAAGTAATCTCTTATTTTAATCAATTTTTCTAAAAATTAAATTAGGAAAACTAATTTATAATAAAAAAATGATCAAAGTTATTCTTAAAACTGTGGCTAATGCTTTAGCTATTTTAATTACCGCTTATATTATTAATCCGAATATGATTAGGGATTTTAAAACAGCTTTGATTACAGCTTTTGTTTTGGGAATAATTAATACTTTTATTAGACCAATTATTTCTCTGATTACTCTACCAATCAATATTTTAACTCTAGGACTTTTTACCTTTATTATTAACGCTGTTATTATTCTCTTTGTCAGTAATCTTGTTGTCGGTTTTTATCTTGATGGCTTTTTAAATGCGCTCGTCTTTAGTCTAGTTTATTCGTTTTTAAGTTCTATTTTGAGTTCTTTAGTAAAATAGGGTAAATCGTAAATCAGAAACCTTTAAACAATTTTCAAGTTTAAAATTTCCAACTCTAGTACGAATCAGTTCCTGCAAAAAAGCTCCAGTTTGCAAACTTTTTCCAATATCACGAGCCAAAGAACGAATATAAACACCACTGCCGCAGACAACTTTAATTTTTAGAATAGGAAAAGAGTAGGAGAGAAGAATAATTTTTTTAATTAAAACTTTTCTTGGTTTTAATTCTAAAGTTTGTCCTTTTCTAGCGTATTTATAAGCTGGCTTCCCTTGTATTTTGATAGCGCTGAAAATAGGAGGAGTTTGTTCTATTTCGCCAATAAAATTTTGCAAAACTTGTTGAATTTCTTTTTTAGAAGGTTCAATCTTAAAATCAACTTTAGTCTTTTCACCTTCACTATCATCGGTAGAACTATATTGACCGAGAAAAATCTCTGCTTCATATTCCTTTTCTTGTTTTAAATAATAATTAATCTGCTTAGTGCCAGCCCGAGTAATGCCCATAACCAAAACTCCAGAAGCCAAAGGATCTAAAGTTCCAGCATGACCTACTTTTTTAAGATTTAAAGTTTTACGAATTTGGGAAATAATATCATGAGAGGTTGGCCCTTTGGGTTTGTAAATTGGAAAAATATAATCCATGGATAAAAAGAAAGGCGCGATTATTTTTGATAATCGCGCCTTTTCAAAATTACAAAAATTATTTTAAATCTCAATCAAAGTCAAAGTGTTGGTCTTGCCAGCTTCTCTCCATTTAGTCCCATGAGTCATAATAACTCTTTGACCTTTAGTTAAAGCTCCAATTTTAATTAATTTTTCAATAATATTTGTAGGCAATTCAAATCTGCCTTCTGGAAAATCCATATGAAAGGCTTTGACTCCATAACAAAGATTTAATTTGCCAACTACTTTTTCATCTCTCGTCACTGCAATTAAAGGAACTCTTAAACGATATGAAGAAAGCGCTCGAGCACTTTTCCCAGTTTCAGTAAATACGACTAAGGCATCAATCTTAACATCATTACTTTTATGAACCATGGAATTAACTGCATTTACTAATAGAGTTAATTGAGTTTTAAAATCACAAACCACTGGTTTCACTTGAACTTTGTCTTCATTAAATAAAGCAATCTGAGTCATTGCTTCTACAGCTTTCACTGGATATGATCCAGAAGCAGTTTCACCAGATAGCATAATTGCGTCAGTCCCATCAAAAATTGCATTAGCAACGTCTGATACTTCAGCTCTGGTTGGTAAAGGATTTTCAATCATACTCTGAAGCATTTGCGTAGCCACAATAACTGGTTTATGAGCATTACGACATTTATCGATCAAAGTTTTTTGAATATAAGTTAATTCTCGATATGGAACTTCGATCCCTAAATCTCCTCTGGCAATCATAATTCCTTCTGTAGCTTCAATAATTTCATCCATATTATCTACTGCTTCTTGGTTCTCAATTTTACCAATCACATCTGCAGTAATATTTCTTCCTTTCATTTCTTTTTTCAAAATAGCCACATCTTCTTTACTGCGGCAAAACGAAAGAGCAATAAAATCAATATGATGCTGAGCAGCTAAATCCAATCTTTTTAAATCAGCTTCAATTAAACTTGGTAAATCTACATGTTGTCCTGGGAAATTAACTCCCTTATGATCCTTAATCACTTTACCATCAATTACTTCTGCGACAATTTGATCTCCTCTTTTTTCCTTTACTAAAAATTCAGAAAATCCGTCATCTACCAAAATTCTGTCTCCTACTTTAATATTTTTAAAAATTAAATGATGAGGAATACAAACTACGTTTGGATCAGTAGTAAGATAAGGAGAAAAAACCACATCATTTCCAGGGTTAATAACAACATCCTGATGTTCAAATGTTTCAATACGCAATTCCGGCCCTTGTAAATCAAGTAAAATGCTTACCTGAATTTTTAATTTTTCCGCTTCTTCCAAAACTCTTTGAATACGTTCTTTATGCCAATCTAAGGTTCCATGTTTCATGTTGAAACGAAAAACATTCACTCCAGCATTAATAAGTTTAGCAATTACTTCTGGTTGATCAGAAGCAGGACCAATGGTTGCTACAATTTTTGTAGATTTACCTGCGTACATAATATAAATAATCTTAATTATTAATCTAAATTTCTTCTTCTTAAGTCTTACTTTTTAGTTTCTAATAATTAAGAATCAATACTTTTATTATAAAAGATTATTATATTACAATTAAATTTATTAATCTATATCTCGTTATTTTTGATCTTTTCTCTTAAAATTTTTATATAATTATTAAAAAAATAAATATTATGCAAGGATAAAAAACGAAGTCCGGTAATTTCTTTGGCTCTCAAAAGATGACAAAGATAACTCCTTTTATAATTTTGACAAACTGGACAAGCACAATTTTTATCTAGTGGCTCTTGATCTTTAAAATATTTAGCTTTTCGCATATCAAGTTTACCTTCAGAGGTAAAGGCAATTCCATGACGCCCAAATTGAGTCGGCACAGTACAATCAAAGGTATCAACTCCACCTTCAACAATAATCTGCATATCGTCAAGATAACCCATCCCTAGCAGATGGCGAGGTTTTTGTTCGTCTAAAAAAGGAATGTTCCAGTTTAAAACATTTCTTGTATCATCTTTGCTAATTCCTAAATCTCCACCAATACCAAAACCATCAAAATCCAGAGAATTAATATACTGGGCACTTTCTTGTCTAAAATCTTGAAAATAAGAACCTTGAACAATACCAAACAAAGCTTGATCTGAACTTCTATGTTCTAAACAAATTTTTGCCCAACGATGAGTTCTTTCCATTGATTTTTTTATATAATCTTTGTTTGCCAAAGGAGAAGTACATTCATCAAAGGCAAACATAATATCTGCTCCCAATTTTTGTTGAATAGCAATCGACTCTTTTGGTCCAATAAAAATTTTATCGCCGTTTAAAGGCGACTTAAACAAGACTCCATCGTCAGTTATTTTGAGATTTTTCGGCTGCTTATCTTGTTTAATCGTCTTATTAAGTTTTTTCCCATCATCTTTTTTGATTTTTTTCCCAACTCCATGATCAACCCCAAAACCCAGAGAGAAAACTTGAAATCCAGCTGAATCAGTCATAATAGGACGTTCCCAATGCATAAACTCATGTAATTTGCCAGCCTGCTGTACATAATCTTCTCCAGGTTTAAGATGAAGATGAAAAGTATTACAAATGACCAATTGGGAACCAGCTTCTTTGATTTCTTCAGAAGATAAAGCTTTAGCTGCAGCTTGAGTGGTAACCGGCACAAACGCTGGAGTTTCCACTTCTCCATGTGCTGTTTTAAGAACACCTAATCTAGCTCTACTTTTAGTTGATTTTTTAAGAATTTTAAACTCTAGCATGGAAGTATTATACCTAAATTCGAATTTTCTGTCTAAAAATTGTAAAATACTATTATGAATTCAAAAGTTTATATTTTACATGGTTGGGCTATTGATGAAAATAATCAAGTCAAATGGCAAAATTTTAGGCAAGAATTAGAAAAATATGATATTGAATCAGTATTTTTAAAAATTCCTGGCCTTGATAACAAATTAGAAAAGCCATGGCAATTTAGTGATTATATCAATTGGCTTGAACAAGAATTAAAAGGAGAAAAAAACTTAATTCTTCTTGGACATTCTTTTGGCGGACAATTAAGTCTGGCTTTCGCTTGCCAAAATCCTCAAAAGATAAATAAATTAATTTTAATAGACAGCGCTGGTATTCGTGATGCAAGTTGGAAAAATAGAATTAAAAGACAAATTTTTGCCAGTATTGCAAAAATAGGTAAGCCATTCTTTGGTAAAACAATTGCACAAAAAATTTTCCATAAAATTACTGGAGCTACCGATTATAGTCAAGCTGATGAAATTATGAAAAAAACCATGCAAAATGTAATTACCAAAAATATTGAAACAGAACTACCCAAAATCAAAGCTGAAACTCTGCTTATTTGGGGACAAAATGATAAAATTACACCTGTAAGTTTAGCCAAAAGATTTCAAAAAGGAATTAAAAATGCTCAAATTCAATTAATTAAAGAAGCGAGACATGCACCTCAATTTACGCATTTTAAGGAAATCGCTAAATTGATTGCTGAGTTTTTAAATCAAAAATAACTTTGTGTCATTTCTCGCTAGCACGAGGAATCTATAAAAATAAATGTTTAATTTAATTCTTATCATCCTTATTCCATTTTTTTTCTTAAGACTATTACGACTTCTAGCTCTTATCCAGCAAAAGGAATATCGTCTTGATCGACTTTGGATCTATCTACAAACTCAAGAAGGCGAAGAGGAATTTTTTAATTTTTTCCCAATTTCTAAAAAGATAACTGGAATTAAAAGGCCAGTTAAAACTTTCAAAATTATTTTGATTGGCTTATCTGTTTTTTTGTTAACTGCAATTTTACTTTATTTTTTACCATTGTGGTTTTTAGTAATCTTGTTTTTGCTTTACCCATTGTTAATTATTGGCTGTATGTTGCCGTTTGTAATCTTGAACGAAATTATCAAATTTATTTACCTGCAAAAAGCCAGCGCCAAAATTAAAGAAAAAAATCCCATTATTATTGGCATTACTGGGAGTTTTGGGAAAACATCAACTAAATTATTATTAGCCAAAGTTCTAAAACAAAAATATACAGTATTTACTACACCCAAATCTTTTAACAATAAATACAGTATTGCCAAAAGTATTTTAGCTAATTTCACCAATCAGGAAATTGTAATTTTAGAATATGCAGCTTATACCAAAGGAGAGATTAAAATTTTAACTAAATATTTCTCACCACAAATTGCGGTAATCACTGGAATTTCTTCGCAACATCTTGGACTATTTGGAAATCTTGAAAATCTTATCAAAGCCAAATCAGAACTTCTTAAAGTATTACCAGAAAATGGTAAAATTTTTTACAATGATACAGATGAAAATGTAGTAAAAATGATAACTAAATTTAATCAAGTGAAAATTGCTTATGGCAAAAATTTACATAAAGAAAACACAAATAATTTAAATTTAACTTTTAAATACCAAAATCAACTGATCAAAACTCAGCTTATCGGCAATCATTATTTGATAAACCTTGATGGAGTGATAAAAATTGCGGAAAATTTTAATTTGGGTCATAAGCAAATTACCAAAGCTTTGATAAATTTTAAACCAAATGATAATTTTATCAAAAGCTATAACAGTAAAAATGGTGCTCTAATTATTGATGACGGCAACACTAGTAATCAAAAAGGTTTTGAAGAAATGATAAATTATGTCAAACAAATTAAAGGAAAAAACAAAATTCTTCTTTTTGCCGGAATCGTTGATCTTGGAGAAAAATCTCAAGAAATTCATCAAGAACTTGCACAAAAGTGTCTCCATGTTTTTAATTTAATGTTTTATACAGGGATAGACGGGAAAACAGAATTTAAAAAAATTCTACAAGATCAGTTAATAGATGACGAAAAAATAATTTTAGAAAAACTTAAAAAACTTAATAAAAATGATTTGCTTTTAATCGAAGGTAAAATTAAAAAACACATTTTAGAAAAAATATAATAACATTGTCATTCTGAACTAGTTTCAAAATCTCTATTAAATTTTTTATAAATTCCGAATAAGACCAATGTCTTTACCGGAATGACACCAATACTATGTCACCAATCTTTAATTCCATCGGTTCCAATTATGACTTTAATTTTAGCCTTAAGGCCTTAGGTCAAATTTTTGCGCCAGATAGTGATAAAAATTTAGAGATTCTCAAGTTTTTTTTAGAAAAAGAATTTGAAGGCCAAGCTTTTCTTTTTTATAAAGGCAGAAACGCCATCGAATTTGCCTTAAAAAATCTTAATTTGCCAAAAAATAGTTTGGTTGCCACTCAGGCTTTTACCTGCTATTCGATCGAAGAAGCCATTAAAAAAACTGGTTTAAAACTGATTTATTTTGATCTAAAAGCAAAAAGTCTTAATCCAGATTTTAAGAATATCAAAAAAATTTATAAAAAAAATCCACAGATCAAAGCGATTATTTTACAAAATAGTTTAGGCTTTGCTAATGAAATTGAAAAAATTTACCAATGGAGTAGGCAAAACAAAATAATTTTAATTTTAGATCTCGCACAAAGCTATGGTATCAAAACTGCCAACTTAAAAAATCTGGCTGATATCTTTATCTTATCTTTTGGTAGAGACAAAATCCTTGATGCTATTACCGGAGGCGCTTGTATATTGAAAAAGTTTGATAATAAACTCGATCTTATTCAAAATCAAGTTGCTTTCAGACAAAGACTGAAAGATCTGACTTATCCTTTTGTATGTTTTCTGATTCGTAAAACTTACCCTATTTATCTTGGCAAAATTTTACATTTTCTCGTCAAAAAAACCGGATTTGAAACCAATCCTATTTATAACCCTGTTAAAAAAATTGCTCCATTACCAAGTCAATATGTTAATTTAATTTTTAGACAACTCAAAAATCTTGATCAAAGTTTAAAACATAGACAAAAAATTAGTAAGCTTTATTACCAAAATCTTAAAAATATCAGTTTAATTAATCAAACTGATATTGAAAACGGTGTCAATTTACGTTTTCCAATTTGGGTTGAGGATATAGAAAAAGTTTTAAGTAGCTTAAAAGCTGCACAAATTTATCTTGCAGATCGCTGGTATCGCAAAGCTATAGATTGCGGTAAGATAAATTGTCAAACTGATTATAGGCAAGGAACTTGTCCCAATGCTGAAAAGCTAAGTCAGCATATTCTCAATTTACCAACTCATCAGGAAATTGATGAAACCAAGGCTATAAAAATTATTAATGTAATTTCTAAATTAGAAAACAATAAATAGAATTGTCATTCCTACGAAGGCAGGAATCTATAACAACATGGCAAATTATCACAGTAAATTTATCGATAACAAACAGGAATGGGAAAATTTTATTTTGGAGAAAAAAGAAGCTAACTTTCTTCAATCTTATAATTGGGGTCAATTTCACAAGAAATTAGGTAAAACTATTTTTTATCTTTCTTTTTGGGAAGGTGAAAAACAAATTGGGGCTTGTCTCACAGTCAAAGAGAATGCTAAAAGAGGCAAATATTTAACTATTGCTGGAGGTCCAATTATTGATTGGCAAAATGAAAACTTAATAGAGTTTTTTACTAAAGAAGTTGAAAGACTGGCCAAAGAAAATGACTGTGATTTCATCCGCATGCGTCCTCAGACTCTAGAAACAGAAGAGTTAAAACAGCAAATTGAAAAATTAAAATGGCAAGAATCGCCCATGCATTTAACAGCAGACCTCACCTTACAGCTGGATTTGACTTTGTCAGAAGAAGATTTACTTAAACAAATGCGCAAAAATACCAGATATGAAGTAAGGCAAGCTGAAAAAATGGGAATTACGGTTATCAAATCCAAAAATCCAAAAGATATTGAACCATTTTATAAACATCAGATAGAACTTGCTCAAAAACACAAGTTCGTCCCCTTTTCCTTTGATTTTTTGGATAAACAATTTAAAACCTTTGTCGAAGATGAACAGGTGCTTTTATTTCATTCATATCTAGATAAAAAACTTTTAGCTTCAGCTTTTATTATTTTTTATAACGGCGAAGCAGTTTATCATTATGGTATTTCCACAGAAGATAATCAAAAACTTCCTGGTGCCTATGCTTGTCAATGGGAAGCAATTAAAGAAGCTAAAAATCAAGGTATGCAAAAATATAACTTCTGGGGAATTGCTCCAAAAGACGATCTTAATCATCGTTTTGCCGGAGTTTCTCTTTTTAAACGCGGGTTTGGTGGAGAAGAAGTAGAGTATTTAAAAGCTCATGATTTAGCTGTCAGCAGTAAATATTATTTGACTAAAGGTTTTGAACTCATTCGCAAAAAAGTTAGAAATTTATAATGTTATAATTTACCCATATGAATTTTGAAAAAATAATTAGCGACGCAATCCAAAAAACACTAGTTGAACTCAATCTTAATCTAGTAGAAAGATTTGAACTTGAACATCCAGTTGATGAAACTCACGGTGATTATGCTTGTAATATTGCTATGATAATATTCCCTCTTGTTAAAGGGGGAAGCCAGATAAAAATCTGGCAGGGGGATTTTAAAAATCCAAGACAACTTGCACAAGTCATCAAAACTAATTTGGATCAAAATGAAGAATTAAAAACTATAGTTGAAAAAATTGAAATTGCTGGTCCAGGATTTATCAATTTTTATCTTAAAACTGATATTTTAATTAATCAAATTAGTTTAATTTTAGAAAAAAAAGATGATTTTGGTAAAAATGAAAATCCTGAAAATAGAAAAATTATTGTCGAATATGGCCATCCAAATACTCATAAACTACCTCATATTGGTCATCTTTTTTCTTATATTGCTGGAGACAGCCTAGCAAGAATTTTAGAATTTAATGGCAATACAATTCTCAAAGCTAATTATCAAGGAGATATCGGTCCTCATGTAGCCAAATGTATTTACGGCTGGCAGCAAAAAGGTAAACCAATACCAGAAAAATTAGAAAATAAAGTCAAACTTTTACAGGAATGTTATCAATTGGGATCAGAGCTTTATGAAGACGAAAATCATAAACAAAAAATTATCGCAATCAATAAGGCCATTTATGACCCACAAAACGATATCCAAAAAGATTGGCTACAAACTCGCCAATGGTCTTTGGATTTCTATCTGGAATTTGAAAAATTGCTTGGAGTCAATCAAAAAAAGCATTATTTAGAAAGCCAAATGTGGCAAAGAGGATTACAAATTGTTAAAGATAATGTTGGTAAGGTTTTTGAAAAAAGCGGAGACACAGTAATTTTTGCAGGCGAAAAATTTGGTCTTCATACCAGAGTTTTTATCACTAAAGAAGGCACACCCACATACGAAGCTAAAGATCTTGGCTTATTCACGCAAAAAATGGAAGATTGGCCTTTTGATTTGACAATTACGCCAACTGCTTCAGAGCAAAATGAATATTTTAACGTAGTCATTGAAGCAGTTAACCAACTTTTTCCAGAATATAAAAATAAATGGATGCATATCGGTTTTGGCATGGTCAGTTTATCTACTGGCAAAATGAGTTCACGTAAAGGCAATATTCTAAGCGCTCCAGATTTAATTGAGATTGTCTTTGCTAGAGTAGGGCAGATTATTGAAAAAAGAAAAGAATTAAATTCAGAAGAAAAAGAAAAAATTAGAAAGCAAGTCGGTCTTGGTGCCATTAAATATGCTTTCTTAAAATCAAGTCTAACTAAGAATATGGTTTTTGATCTGGAAGAAAGTATATCTTTAAACGGCAATTCCGGTCCCTATCTTCAATACACTTATGCTCGCTGCCAATCAGTTCTAAGTAAAAACAATAATCCCTCTTTTACAAAGAGGGCAGATGCGCAGCAATCAGAAGATTTAAATCAAGAAGAATTATTCATCTTAAAATGGCTTTATCGTTTTCCGGAAATTGTTGAAAAATCTGCCAAAGAATTTGCACCCAACCATCTTTGCACTTATCTTTATGATCTTGCTCAAAGATACAATACTTTTTATAACAAACATTCTATTTTAAAAGCAGAAAATGAAAGACAAAAACAACTTAGACTAGCTTTAACTCAAGCAACTGCACAAGTAATCAAAAATGGACTTAAACTTTTAGGAATTAATGCTCCGAACACAATGTGATTATGGAAGAAAAAATTGAAGTAATTATTCGAGAGTTAGAAAACAAAATTAAATCTTCTCAATATCTAGATTCTTGGTTTTATAGTGAGCATTTGTTGGTGGTGCAAAAATTTGCTCTTTGGCTTTGTAAAATTTATCCAACTACCAACAAAGATGCAGTGCTCTTAGCCGTTTGGCTTCATGATATTAGTAGAGCAGACGGAGTAGATGAAAATCACGATCAAAAAGGCGCACAAATTGCCAGAAAAATTTTGCAGGAAAATAATTTTGACAATGATTTTATTGATCTTATAGTCAAAACTTGCGAGTCTCATTCTTGTAAAAAAGTAAAGCCAGAATCTTTGGAAGCTAAAATCCTGGCTACTGCTGATGCCATGAGTCATTTTGAAAATGGTTTTTATCTTAGAATTTATAAAAACTGGAATTTGAAATACGAAGATGCGCTAGACAAACTTTACCAAAAAATTGAAAGAGATTACAAGCAAAAATTATTCTTCCCAGAAGCGATAAAGAAAATTAAACCAATGTATGAAGCCTGGCAAAAAATAAAAGAAAGAATACAAACAAACTAACCTATATCTCTTGTAAAATTGAAGCACGATGAAATTTCACTCCTAAACCATTTGGGAGTTTTAATTGAACCTTAGCATAAATATCTCTTTTCATTGCTTCTATGTTCCAATCGATTTGAGGATATTTTTTAATAAAATCTTCAAAACTTTCTTTTATCACAAATTCAGCATGTTCAAAACTAGAATCACATTTTTGTTCTTTTTTAGGAGCAATTAATTCTATTGCACAAATTTTATAGTTTTGATAAAACAAAGAAGAATTTAATTCAAAAATGCCAACTCTTCTTTCTCCCACTAATGATTCTTTTTTGAGCTTAGCAAATTCTAAAAATTCAGGCTTTAGTCTATCATAATCCTTATCAGAAGAAGCTTGATAACCAAGATGATCAAGCTGTAATGCACTTACATCGATTTTATTTTTTTTGATTTGCTGAAAAATCTGGTCTAAAAAATTTTGATAATTATCTATGATCATAGACAAATTTTAGCATATATATCTAAACTTGAAGTAATTAACTAAACTTCTTGTGCAAAATTTTCTCCTTTGAGTTAAAATAATGAATATTGCAATTTAAATTATGCCACGGTGGCGGAATAGGCCCGCCTGCAACGCTATGTGCAGCATTGTGGGCAGGTAGACATGGGTATGAAATTTTATTATACTTATGTTCTATTAAGTCTTAAGGATAAAAAATTATACATTGGTTATGCTGATGATTTAATTAATAGAATAAGTAAACATAATGCAGGTGATGTAGAATCAACAAAAAATAGAAGACCATTAAAATTAATATATTATGAAGCTTGTCTTATTAAAGAAAAAGCTATTAAAAGAGAAAAACAATTAAAAACAGGTTTTGGAAGATCATATTTAAAAAAAAGAGTTAATTATGCCACGGTGGCGGAATAGGTAGACGCGCAAGACTTAAAATCATGTGAAGGTAATTCTTCGTGTGGGTTCGATTCCCGCCCGTGGCACAAAATAAATTTAAAATTTAATATAGAAAAATTCAAAATATTTTTTCATTTTTAATTTTGAATTTATTTCGGGGAGTGGTCCAATGGTAGGATACGCGGTTTGGGACCGTGTGGTCTGAGTTCGATTCTCAGTTCCCCGACTTGATAGGACAGAAGGCAGTTTTGCAATGGTTTCAAAGTCAGGATTCCATTGGTGTGCCAAGA
>JAAZND010000084.1 GCA_012798485.1 Candidatus Beckwithbacteria bacterium
CAAAACTCCAACCAACAGAGTTTGTCCAACCCCTTATAGTGTTATCAATATTACTTCCGTTGATAACATTTTTGTCAAATTGGAATTTATTTTGATTCCACCATTAAGAATTAGCGGTATAATCATAACCACTTACTCCTCCTGGGGTATTTGGATATTGAAAATTGCTATTAACACAAATTCCATTTTCACAGGTATATTGGACATTTCCTTGATTAAGTTTTGAACAGTCAGAATCAATTGTACAAGTGGTAGTTGAAGCGTACATACAAGTGCTGTTTTGACATTTGCCTGTATAAGTTTTTCCATCACTAGAACTGGTAAAAGTACAATCAGAATCAATTGTACAAGTGGTAGCAGCTTGAGTTTTTGAAGACAGCAAAAAAGAAAGATTTAAAAGAAGTAGAAAAATGAATAATAATCTGATAACCGGTTTGAAATTCATATATTAAATTTTACTATAAATTAATTAATTATGTAAGTTTTAGTTTAGTACTTTTCCTCCTTGTTAAAGGAGGGCAGGCTGAAAGCCGGGAGGATTTTATAAATCCCTCTGCCTTAACTCTGGTAAGGCGTCTCCCTTTAACAAGGGAGAAAATATAATTCTCTACTTTCTATTACTTTATCTGATCGTAAATACCGGCATGCCAGAAAACATATTCGCAATAAGTTAAATTGTTAAGTCTTGCAAATCTTTCGCCTTTATGACAGTTTTGGGCGGCAGTCAGACTACTATCATATTTTTCGCCATAATAACTTTTGGAAGCCTTGATAATTTTATCGGTATCATTTAAACTAATTCCGCCGCCGCCAGCTTTAGTATTCAGCATTCTGGAGCCTACTATCAGAGCATCTTTGAGTGAATAAATATCCATCCCTGGATCAGAATAGCTTTTCCAGGCATTAAAGACATCCAAATTCTTTTTGGCATAATCATTCAACTCTCCATTTTCACAATAACTACTACAGATTGAACCTTTGCTAGAATCACAGTTAATATTTTCGCCATTTGTCCCAGCATTGAGAATTTGCATTGGTCCTTGAGCACCACAAGCTGATTGAGATTTACTAGTTGAATTAGGATTTTTATAATATTCTGGACTTTCGATAGCCAAAATAGCAGCTATAATAGTTGGGTCAACACCACTAGCTTTGGTAGCTGCAGCAAGTAAAGGAGCAAGCTCTGTTGAGATAGGATCAGGAGTTCCACTGGGGCTAACTTGATTTTCATAAAGACTAATCAAATTATTGATATTAGTTCCTGAAAAATCACATTTATCAAAACTATCTTGCATTGATAAAGGGGTTAAAATTTGTTCACTAACACATTTTTTGGTCAGTTGAATACCACCAAGATAAGGATAATAGAGTTCTCCTTCATTAGGAGAAATACTGACCTCATTAACTGTTTGTGCATTATAGCCTTCTTTAATAAGAGTATCTTTTAATTGCTCTGCATCTAGCATATTTAGTTCATTTAGAGTTCTAGGAGCTTCACTAGAATCTTGAGCTTGAGCTAAAAAATTAGTAGTAATTCCCAAAACAGCAGCATCAGAGTTTTCTCCTCCAGCAGCAGTAATAACATACTTAATCCCTGTTTTGGCATCATTTTTAGGAAAGCTTTTTATTTCACTATGTGGTCTAAAAATATTAAAAAAACCAGTTTCTTTATCGGTAGTATATTGATAAATCTTTTCAAGATAAGGAATTTTTAGTCTAACTTCAATTTGTCTTGTCATAGTCACAGTTCCACCTTGTCTAGGACAATTATCTCCGACATATTTAGGAGGACAACAATGATCCATGCTTTGATAGACTCCTTCTGGAATAGCAATGCGATAATTTTTGATATAAGCTCTAGCATTAACATTACAGCAGACTTCATCGTTGGGATTAATATCTTTGATTGGATCTTCAGCCTCACAAACCTTGTTAATGCCTGAGCCATTGGGAGTACATGGACCAGGGGTTGGTTCTGGAATAGGTGGTGGAGCTACACAAGTCTCAGTTAAAATCTCGCCTCCTTTACCAATTTCACATTCTTGAGTAAAAGTTTTGGGTACTAAATCTTCTTTTGTTGCTTGACCCCATTGAGTGCCTTCCGTAATAGACATTTGGATCAAAACTTTTTCTCCCGGCTTGACTATTCCATCAGGAATTTTCCCTGATTGATTAATACCTCCACTGACAGATTCACCACTATTGACAACTTTAAGAACCTCAATACCATTGACGGTGACAGTATAATGAAAATGAGCCATATCATAGGCTCCACTGTTTGGGAATTCTGTATTTTTTTCAAGTTTGGCATTCCAATAATAATCACCATCATTATTTTTAGAGATTCTTAAACTGTTTTTGTACCAGGTTGGTGGAGTAGTTGTACTTGAGCTGTTTTGTGGTTGTTCTGCCAAAAGCTTAACTTCCTGACTATCGCTTTGAGTATTAGCTTGGGCAAGTAAAACCTCATTATCAATGCCACCAAGGTTTGAAGACTGATTCAAAGAAGTAGAATTTTGTGAATCAACAATACTTTGCTGTTTATCAAAAGGAGTTAAGAGTTTAAATAATTCCTGAGTTGATTCATAAACTCCAGCAAGATGTGGAAAAGACATTGGATATTGATAAGTAGATTTGGTGGGAGTTGTACCTGCTTCTCCTAAGGTCCCCGGAATATGTTCAATGGTCATAGTGACAATACCGGGAGCATCTTCTCGAGAAAACATTGGGATATAAGCCCAAAGTTTACCATAGTCAGTATTTAAATATTTTTTAAGCAGCTCCATATATTTAGCTTCCACTCTATTAATACAGCTATGATATTCAGTAGAGCTGTCTGATGCTTGACATTCTTCATATTTGATTTCTGGAGGAAATCGACCAGATCTACCGTTGTAAGCAAAAGCTTGCTGATTCCATTCGCTCATATAATGACAAATTGCTTCTCCATTTTCACAGTTATTTTTTTGGCAGTCGCAAATATAATAATTGTAGCCTTTTTTAATCATTTTTTTACGCAAGCCATCTTGAATCTCAACAGGAGCAAGTTTTCGAAAAACTCCTTGTTCCCAGATCAAGTTTTGTTGATCAGTAAGATTAGTTGGATCATATTTTGTGGTGCGATCTTCTCGGTCATACAAAGAGGTACCTTCAAAATAAGTTCTTAAGTAATTATTCATATCAGGAGAACGATTAGCTTTACTTTCTACATTAGTAATATCGCGGTAGCCAGCAAAAGGAACATAAGTAGTATTTTTGGTATCAATTTTAAAATTAGCCCACCAAGTATCATAATAAATGTAATCAGAAGCATTACAACGATCATCTTCTTCTCCACATTCCCATTTAAATTTTTTTGATAAAGTTGGCTGAGTAGCACATGATTGAGTGGGTTCTTTGACTGCCAAACTACAATCTTCACAAGGACTAGGTCTTAAAACACCTTCTGGAGGAAGAGAATCGCCTACTTTACAAGTATAATCCTTGGTAGGAGTGAGACGAGGTAAACCTAAAGGTTTTAAAAGTTCTGGAGGAATAGCTTTGGTTTTATCAACAACACCTTTCCACCATTCATTCCATCTTAAATCCATAACTGAACCTTTATCTCTAATCATGACTAACACATCTTGGCCATTACTAGTACCAAGACTTTGAAAGGCATCAATGGCAACATTCAGTCCTTGAGCCAGACCTTCTTTATACATAGCCAGAAGATCAGCATTAACGTTGATATTACTGAGTGTAAGAGTATAGCCATCAACAATATTACCATTAGCTGTATAGTTGACAGTGATGGAGTGTTCATCAGCGTATAAAATCATCGCCTGATGGCCATTACTATCAATATTATAGCCAGAAGGTGGAAGCTGAATATTGGTGCCATTGGGGATACTAAAACCAGTAGCATGAGCTTCTCCCCATTGATCACTAGGAAAATCAAAATTATCAATCATATTCATTTTATAAATACCGGTAATTTTGGGTTTATCTATACCTTCGAAAAGATTGCTGACATTAGGAAGATTGGTATCTATATCATGAACTTTATCAAAATAATTAAGATCAGCATTATCTACCTTGGTAAAAGTATGAAGATTGGCATTGATATTGGGATCATAACTGGTATAGATTTTGTCAGAATTGTTAACCAGCTTCATCACACTTTCAAATTGGGTGCCCCAGAGCCAAGGAGTTCTATCAGTTATCTCTGGGTTATAAGAGAGAATTGAGGCCATGACAAAATTGGGATCACTCTGCCAAATTGGAAGAACTTTTTGAATAAAATTTAATAATTCAGATTCATTATAGGTAGCACAATCTGGAACATTAGTAGGGCAATTGCCGTTAGAATTGACAACTCCTGATTCTAAAGCAAAAACTTTTATGTCACTTAATCCTAAACTGCTTAAATATTCTCGATAATTGGCAGCATTTAAAGCAGAATCATCATTACATAAAGCACTTCCGCAAGTTTCAAAGTCATATAAAGCAAGAGACATTCCATAAAATTGATTAAAATATTCAGACCCTAAAGCTTTGATAAAAGATGAAGCATTGGGAGCAGAAATCCCAATCATAGGAGAAAGCATTTCTACGTTATCATGTAAAAGACCAGCCTGACTCAATTTGTTCATAAAATAATTGGTATAGTTTTTGACCATGGAAGCTGCAGCAGAATCATTGGGATCAGTGGCTTTACCAACTCCACCAGTTTCTCTCTCAAAATTAGGTTCATTCCAAGGCATAACATAAATTTTCCCTTCTTTGGTTTGAAGCTGACTAAGAGTCTTCGTCCAGGTATCTGCAGTTTTGTAATTAGGGACATTGTCTGGATAGTGAGTACGAAGAGCAATATTAACATCTGGATAATTATTAATTAAATTCTGAATACTGGTGACGTCAGTGGCATCTTCGGGCATGATCGTGACCCAGCCATTTGGTCCGGCATTGGCTGCAGCATCAGCCCATTCAGTATAATGATCAGTGACATTGGCTCCAATAATAGCATTAGATTTTTTAGTTTGCGCTTTTAAAGTTTTTGAGTCATTTTTCAAGTGAAAGAAAGAGAAAGATAAAATAATTAAGCCTAAACAAAAAATAATTAGTTTGGCAGGATTTAAGACAAATTTCATATAAAAAGTCTATTGAGTTATAACTTGAAAAGTTGTCACATTAACGCCGGTAATAGTCTGAATGAAACTTAAGATCAACCATGCGCTTAGAATTACTAAAAGTCCGATAATAGCCCAAGTAATAATACCAGAACCTTTTTTAGTTTTTTCTGGGTTACCAGCGGCAGTAAGGATAGTAAAACCACCATATACAAGAAAAACAAAAATAACTACACCGACAAGAGGAATAATGGCTTTTAAAATATTAGTAAAAACTGTTTCTAAATCTTTAAATCCGGCTGGCTCATTAGCATTGGTCCAGTCAGCAAAAACTTTTTTGCTAGCAAGGAAAAAATAAAAGAAAAAGGAAGAAAAAGTAAAGAAAATTTTTTTGTTAAGCTTCATATTTTTTATCTTAAAAACTTAGTTAATTAATATCTTTATTTTCTCACAAATAGGCTTTTGAAGCAATAAAAAAATCCCGACTTGGTCGGGATTTTTTAGTTTAGTTTTTAGCCTTAATTGCCAGCGGCAGAAGGTAAGTTGAGTCCTTTAGTAATATCAATTCCAAGGAAATAACCAACCAATTGCATGATAGCCCAGGCAGCAGCGACAATGGCAAGACCAATCAAAGCGGCAGTGATTCTTCCTCTAGCTTCTTCATATTTTCCTTTATCTCCTCGAGAAAGAATCCATTGAATCCCTCCCCAGACAAGAAAGAAAAAGGTAACTAAAGCAGCAATGACCATAGCAGCGGTAATTCCTGAAGTAATTAATTTATCCAAATTGGAAATACCATAACTTGGTTGACCAATTTTAACTTCTTTTTGAGCAAAGACTGGTTTGACTAAAACTAAAGCAGAAGCTGTGAAAGCTCCTAATCTTGCAATTATTTTTTTCATATTCACCACCTTCCTTTAAAAATTCAAAATTAAATAAGTTTATTTATAATTTTGAATTTAGTTTAAATTTAGATTTTTGTATTTATAATTGTTAATTATACTATGAATGGCTTTTTTTATTAAGTCAAGAATAAAATTTATTTACATTTATCAGGATTTTGTTTACAGTAATTAGTCATCCAATCTTCATTGCTGGGTGCTTTACCGTTTTGTTTCAGATAATCAGCGCTCCACTGTAAATCTTTGTATTCAGACCCAGTAAGAGTTGGAGTATAGCCGTGTTCAGTTTTGTATTGAGCTTGCCATTCAGCACAAGAATTAAATGGCCAGCAGCTTTGTGAACTAGTTTGTGTACCAGAACTTTTAGTTGTGCTTGTCCCGCTTGCGGAAGTAGCTTTTTTACTTAAACCTCCAATATTTAAATGCTCCAAATTATTTAAACCAAAGAAATAAAGTACCAAAGTCCAAATAATCCAAGAACAAGCCAGAGCAGCCAAGCCAATTACTGCAGTAGTCATTTTGCCACGAGCTGAAGCGTAATTTTTTTCTTCTCCTCCGGACAAAATCCAATCAATTCCTCCCCAAATAAGATAAACTAAACATAAAATCGCGCCAATAATAAAGATAGCTTCTATACCTAAGCTGACATAATCACCAATATTACTTTTAAAAATTCCGATTTTAGTAATTTGTGAACGAATATCTGTAGTGCCTGTATCAGTAGTAGTAGATGTATTATTTCCAGCAGTAGATTTATAATAACCTCTGTCATCGTTGGTACTAGTATTGGATTCATAATAACCAGCAGGGTTATTTGCATTAGTATCGGATTGATAGTAACCACCACCATTAGTCTTTTGAGCGTAAAGATTTTGTGGATAAATTAAAACTAAAGTCAAAAAAAATAGAAAAACAGCAAATAATTTAATTAAACTAGTTAGAAAGTTAAACTTTTTCATATTATTATTTAGAAATTAAATTAGGCCATTGGACATTTAGAATATCAAAGCCAAAGATCCACTCTAGGAAAGTAATGATGGCAAAAGTCATAACTAGAAAAGCCAGCCCCATGACGGCTCCGATCATTTTGCGACGAGCATTACCAGCTTTTTCTGGATCACCTTCAGCCATAATCCAATCAATGCCTCCCCAGAGAAAATAAAGCAACACTGCTAAGCCACCTAAAATGACAAGAGCTTGCCAAAGATTAGCCACAATTCCAGCTAATGGTCCGCCGCTGGAATTTAAAGCTTCTTTTGAACCAAAAGCAGGAACGACTGGATTTTTTAATTCAAGACTTTGTTTTAAAACATTAATCATTTTGTTGCCCCCCATAAACTAGTTATTAATTTTCCAAGATTAAGAATATCCAGACCTAATACCATACTAATAATATAGATTATAGAATAAGCAGAAACAACAATAACAACTCCGATAGCGCCGTTGGTCATTTTACTTTGAGCATTTTTGATTTTGTCACTTTCTCCTCCAGCAGTAACCCAAGTAAGAGCTCCGATCATAAAATAGATAGTAAAAAATAATCCAGTTAAAATAGTCAAAAAACCAATAATCATAGAAATAGTATTTTCTAGATATGAAACAGTAGTATCTTGAGTAAAACTGCCACCTTGAGGAGCCAAGTTACTATCTGGACCCTGAATGGTGCCTAATGGCATTTGAGCAAAAGCTAAACTTTTGAGATTTAAAAATAAGAAAGATAAAATAAGGAAAATTTGGGTTTTAATAAATTTAGTTGTCATAATTATTGATTATTTCCTTTATCATAGATATTTACCTGATTAACAGATCCTGGCGTTGCTCCGGTTGTTGGTCCATATAATTTTGGGCTTAAAATATACATTGGATCTTTATATAAAAGAAAACTGATAACAGCAGTCAAAACAAAAGAAGCTAACATAATGACTAAACCAATAATAGACATATAAATTTTATCTGTGGCTTCACCAATTTTTTCTGGCTTTGAGCCATTAGTCACAAAAGTAAAGCCAGCCAGAATAACGTTTACAAAAACCCAGAGTCCAGCAATCACAAAGAAAAATTTAATCAGATTGCTAAAAAGGAGTATTAAACCCTTGCCTGGAGTATCTACTTGAGCTCCGTATCCGGCAACAAGCGCATCTGGAGGAGTAATTTGTCCGACTATTGGCGATAAATACATCATATTAAGTATATTTTAAAGTTTTTAATTTTAAATTGCAACGAAAACTATATTCCTGGATTTAAAATATCATAACCTAAAATATAGCTGATAATTTGGATAAGCCAGTAGGCACCAAAAACCACTAAAAATCCAATTAAAGACCAGGAAAGAGTTTCCCCGCCTTTTTTTTGTTTATCAGGATTGCCGGCGCTAGAGATAATCATAAAACCAGCTCCGAGAATTAAAATAAAGAAAAAGACCGAGGCAATCATTAAAATATTAGGAACTAAATTGCTGATAAATTTACCAAGAGAAGAATATTGAGAGTCAGCAACAGTAGTGCCATTATCGCCCAAAGTAAAAGTTTTACCAATATCAATTTGAGCAAAGCTTTTTTGGACTGCCAAGAACAAAAAAACAAGAGATAAAAAGATTTTTTGGCTTATTTTTTTCATCAGGTTAATTATAACAAAATTCAAATAAACTATGTAAAGCAGAAAAAAATTTAAAATTTTTGCTATACTAGCTTTGTTTTTAAATTAAAATTACTTTGTTATCCTAATGCAGATCAGGATCTATTTAAATTTTTTTATAGATTCCTACTTTTTTACAGGAATGACACTATCAGATTATGCAGATTCTCGATTTTTTAACTTCTTATCAGCAACAGTCTAAACCATATTGGCAGGATTTTTTGAAGCAGTGGAGAGAAAAGTCAGTCCAGAGTGGACAGATTAATCAGCTTATTTTTGATAAACTGATAGAATTTCATCCTCAAGGTAAACATTTCCGTGGAGCTTTAGCATATCTTTTTTACCAGATTGCAGGAGGCAAAAATACCAAGGAAATGCTGAAAGCGTCGGTGGCAGTGGAACTTTTACAGACTGCTTTACTGATTACTGATGATGTGTTTGATAATGATGATGTGCGAAGAGGCAAACCTACGATTCATAGACAGTGGCAGCAATATTTCCCTGCTCACAACTTAGATTATGGAAAAAGTATGGCTTTGTCTACCTCAATTATTGTTTTTCATTTAATTCCTCTTTTTTTACAAGAATTGCAGTTTGAAGATAGTTTTAAACAAGAAGCCTTGACTTTGTATTGCCAAAAAACAATTGAAACAATTTGGGGAGAAGTTTTGGATATTTCCACTCCTTTTATGAGTTTTGACCAAAGAAAAGGCAGTTATGCAAATATTCACAAATATAAGACTGTAGCTTATACTGCTGTTTGGCCAATCCTTTTTGGAGTGATTTTGTCAGGGAATAAAGATGGAGTTTTCAGACAAAAAGTAGAGCAAATGGCAGAAATTATTGGGCAGATATTCCAAATTCAAGATGATATTCTTGGCACTTTTGGTGAAGAACATAAAACCGGTAAGGCAAATGATAGCGATATTAAAGATGCCCGCTGGACAGTTTTAGTTGAATATTTTTTTAGCAAGGCTAATGAAGCAGACTATCATCAATTTAAAACTATCTATGAACAAGAAGAAATCGATGATAATGATGTTAAAATCGTTAAAGAATTATTTTTAAAATATCAAATCAAAAAGTTAGCTGAGGAGAAAAATCAAAAATTAAGACAACAAGGTTTGAGTTTAATTCCTCAAATTACTGATAATTTTGACTATCAACAAACTTTAAAAAACTTGCTGGATTATTTAATAAATAGAGAAAAATAAATAAATTGTTAAATGGTTATATTGTTAAAGTGTGTCATCCCGTACTTGATACGGTATCTAATGAAATAGATTCCTGTTTTTGCAGGAATGACACACTCAGATTATATATTTTATGGATTTGACAGCTAAACAAATTAGTGACGTTATAAGAGAAAACCCTAGAGCAATGTTAGTTTTTTACAGCCAAGTTTATCCATTTTTGGTGAGATTTTTACAAAATAAAATTAACAACCAAGAAGATAGAGAAGAGCTGATTCAGGATATTATTTTGGCTATTTTAGACTCTTTGCCTCAGTTTAAGGCTCAAGCCAAATTCAAAACCTGGGTTTATACCATTGCCAAACACGAACTTATTGACTATTATCGCAAGAAAAAGATTAAAAATATTTTATTTTCTCATTTTCCTTTTTTGGAAAAATTGGCTGATATGGCGTTGGGGCCGGAGCTAGCTTTGGAGGAAAAACAGGCAAAACAGAAAATTTTTGAAACTTTGAAAAACTTGAGCGAGGGATATGCACAAATTTTACGACTAAGATATATAGAAGGTCTTTCCGTGCAACAAATAGCTGACAAATTAGATATTAGTTATAAAGCAGCTGAATCTCGCCTCGGTCGAGCTCGTTTAGCCTTCCAAAAAGAATTTGTTTTCACAACAGCCAACCTTTCAAAAGATAGCTAAATATTCTCTTTTACTTTCTATCAAAGAAAGTTATTTGTTTGTGGCAAATTCTCTTGGCCTTTTTTCTCATCCTTTTCAGACATGGCGCAAACTTTTCCGTGAACAGGATTTATCACAGATTGTTTTACTGCTGGCTTTTCCTGCTTACCTTTTTTTTGGCGGGTTATTTGTTATTTGGTTTTTGCGAAGACTTTTGAAAGATGAATTTAATGTGATTTATGGAGTTTGGGGAATGCCGACAAAGTTGGGAGTGACTTTAGTTTTTATGTTAACTTTAGCTTTATTCTTTTATTTAGCTTTTTGGCTTTACAAAGTCTTAAAAGTTAAAAAATAATTTATAATTTTTTCTCAAAAGGAGGGAGAGATGGGTATTTCTATTTGTGAAAGTTGTCCAAGAGCAAAAAGACTTTTGGATCAAGGATCAACAAGTGGAGAAATATTGAATTATGCAGGAATGGAAGACTTAACTTTTGCCCAAAGAGCAGCGGTTATTGGTGGACAGTTAACTTTTGAACAGGCAGCTCAAATTATATTTAATAAGTTTCATATTGATACATCAGGAAAAGAAACTAGAAGTAGAGTTGTTTATGATGTAACTGGAGAAAAAGCAGCTTAAAAAATTATGACCAATATTATTTTAGTTAACCCACAAGATCAACAAATTGGTGAAGTCTCAAAACTTGATGCTCATCTTTTTGACGGGAAATTGCATCGAGCATTTACTGTCCTTCTCAAGAATAAAAATGATGAATTTCTTCTGACTACAAGAAGTCTCAAAAAAGCTTTGTGGCCGACTTTTTGGGACGGCAGTTTTTCTTCTCATCCCAATATTGGCGAAGATCTGCCAACCGCTTGCCGCCGCCGTGCCAAAGAAGAACTGGGAATAGAAATAAAGCCTGAATTTAAGGAATTATTTTCTTATAGTTATCACATCAAATGGAATGAATTTTTTTCTGAGTATGAAGTCAATCATGTTTTATTAGGAAATTACGATGGAAATTTTGATTTAAATCCTGAAGAAATAAAAAATTTTAAATGGCTTAAATGGCCAGATTTAATTAAATTTTGTAAAAAAAGTAATAAAATTGCGCCATGGTTTTCGCTCGCACTTAAAAAAATAGATCCAAAAACTGTTTTTTTAATTCAAAATTAATTATTTTTATATGAATAAAATATCTGTTATTTCACCAGCCAATATCGCTTTTATCAAATATTGGGGTAGAGCTGATCATAAACTTTTTATTCCAAGAAATGATAGTATCTCTGTCACTACAGATAAATGTCTCACCAAAGCTACCATTCAATTGATAGACGAAGCTAAAGACGATATTAATATAAAGTTTTATGGTAAAGACTATCAAAAATTAGTAGTAAATTCTGAAAAAACAGACGCTCTAGTAAATCAGATTAATAGAATTAGACAGTTAGCAAAAAGCAAATTAAAAGTTAAAATTTACTCAGAGAATAATTTTCCGGCTGATGCTGGTATCGCTGCTTCAGCTTCAAGTTTTTCAGCAATTACTGCAGGCTTACTTTTAATTTTCAGTTTAAAAGATAAGTTTAAAGACAAAGAAGAATTATCAAGACAAATTAGATTATGTGGATCATCTTCGGCCGTTAGGTCAGCGATGGGAGGTTTTGTTAAACTTAAAGCAGGGAATAATCATCAAAGTTGCCATGCAGTGCAGATTGCACCGGAAAATCATTGGGATTTGGTGGATATTGTAGCTGTGGTAGATCCAGAGAAGAAAAAAGTATCATCATCTTTAGGGCATGAATTAGCAGATACTAGTCCTTATTACGAAACCAGAATTAAAGAGATGCAACAAAGAATCAAACAATGTGAAGAAGCAATTTTACAAAAAGATATTGAAAAATTAGGAGATGCAACTGAAAAAGATGCCATTTCTATGCATGCAATTATGATGACATCAAATCCTCCTGGATTTTATTGGTCAGCAGGATCCATGGTGATCATTCATGCAGTGAGAAATTGGCGAGAAGAAGAAGGTTTACAAGTTTATTATACGTTTGATGCTGGAGCAAATCCTCATCTAATTTGTGAAGCAAAAGATAAAGAAATTGTCAAACAAAAATTAAAAACCATTCCTTTTGTCAAATGGACAATAGAAAATCATCCATGCCAAGGTGTTCATCAAATTGATGAACATTTATTTTAAAAACTATGAAACCAATTATTTTCATCAAAATCGGTGGATCACTTATTACAGATAAACTTAAGGAAAGAACACTTAAAGAGGAAGCTCTTGAGATTATTTGTCGGGAAATCAAACTAGCCATGAATTCCGGTAAACAGCTGATTATTGGTCATGGAGCTGGTTCTTTTGGCCATTTTCCAGCTACCAAATATCAAACTCACAAAGGAATTTTAAACGATCAAAGTTATAAAGGAATTGCTGAGGTGGCTGATGTTGCCTGTGAGCTTAATCGCATTGTGGTAAAAAAATTGATTGATATTGATGTCAATGCGGTTTCTTTTTCTCCCTTCAGCATGATTACTTCGCAGAATTTTGAGCTAAAAACTTTTTGTACCGAAAGTCTTGAACAAGCTCTGAAACTTAATCTTTTACCGGTTTTGTATGGTGATCAAATTTTAGATACAGAGAAAGGCTGTACCATTTTTTCAACAGAAAAAGTTTTAGGCTACCTCGCCTTACATTTACAAAACAAAGGTTATAACATTGAACGTATCATTCATTGTGGTCAAACTAATGGGGTCTATGATGAACAAGGGGAAACAATCGAGCTTATCAACACTGAAAATTTTGCTCAGTACAAAAAAGTTTTAGGTGGTTCCGGAGGAATTGATGTGACAGGCGGTATGATTCATAAGGTCGAAGAGACTTTAGAATTGGCAAGACAAGGAATTCCAGGGCTTATTATTGATGGCATTGAACATGGTTCTTTGTCAAAAGCCATTAAAGGAGAAAAAATTATTGGCACAAGGATAGAGAAATAGATTTTTTAATTTTGAGAATTTATTTGTAGAGACGCATTTCAATGCGTCTCTACTTTAAAAATTAATTTTTACTGAAATTATTTTCATGACGCAACTTACGGTTTTAGCTCCAAAAGGATTTATAATTTTAGGTGATTACACTGCTACCAATTTGCAAAGCGCGTTATTAGTTGCTAGCAATTTTTTTATCCAAACTCAAATAAAGGCAAATAATTTAAGTAAAATCATTATTAAAGCCAATGAGTTTAGCTATACAAGAGGTGTTGAAGAATTTAAAGACATAACTAAGATTCCTGCAGCTATCCGGATTTTGGATGTTTGTCTGCAAATTTTTTATGCCACATATCAACTAAAACAAGGGGTAACAATTTTTTTATCAGACCAAAAACAACTCTTTGAAAGTACTGTTGCTTGTCTTTGGGGAATCAACCATCTTTTGAATTTAAACCTAAAAAAGAAATCAATTTTAGAGATTTTAAAACAAGCTTTTGGAGAGCTTAAACAAACTCGAGGATTGGCTCAAGCAATTATTAGCCTTTTTGGTGGTATTATCTATCTTGATCTTCAGGAAAATTTAAAAATCGAGCCATTGTCTTTTAATCAGAATATAAATTTTACTTTTTTTCAAATCAAAAGCTCTCCTTTTAATTCCAGTAAAAATCTTAAACAAATGCTTGCAAAACATCAACAAGAGATTGAAAAGGAGTTTAAACTCATGGACATTTTAACTAAAGAAGCTAAAGATAGTTTTTCTCAAGGTAAATTTTTGACTTTTGGTAAAATAGTCAATGTCCAACAGAAGCAGCTGAACGATTTAAGCTTAAGTTGTCAGTTTCACCATGATCTATGTGTGCAAGCAAATTTAAAAGGTGGCTTAGGGGCTAAAACGATTGGTAAAAATTATGTTTTGGTTTTAGGCTCTAAACAATTTGATTCAACTAATTTAATTAATCAAACCAGTCAGATTTTCAGTGATAAAATAGATCAAAAAGGAGTAAGAATTAATAATGAAATTTAACCTTTATACTTTTGGCTGTCGGCTCAATAAAGCCGAAAGCAATCAAATTTTCCAAAAGCTTTTGCAAAAAGGCTTTTTTTTTAGTTCTCAAAATCCGGATTTAATTATTATTAACTCCTGTGCTTTAACCAAGAAGGCTGAAAATCAGTGTTTACAGTTTGTTAAAAAAGTCAGAAGAGAGAATTCTAAGAGTTTTTTAGTCCTGACTGGGTGTTTGGCAAGCCTTAAAAATTTACAATGTCATAAATTGGATGATAATTTAAAAACTTTTACAAAAAAAACAGGCATAGACTTATTAATTGCCAATAATGAAAAAGGGCAAATTGTTGAGAAAATTTTAACTCACATAGCATCGTCATCCCAAGTTTTGTCAAAGCAAAAAACCAAAGAAGCTGGATCTGGCAGGGAATTTATCAAAATTCAGGATGGTTGTAATAAGTTTTGTACTTATTGCTTGGTTCCATTCTTGCGGGGTTGTTCCCAAAGTATTGACGCACTTCAAATAATTGAACAAGCTAAATTAGCAGAAAAGAATGGTATCAAAGAAATTATTTTGACTGGAGTGGATATTTCTCAATATCAAGATAAAGAGGGAATTGATTTAACTAATTTAATTAAACAAATTTTACAGCAGACTCAAAATTTGAGAATTCGTTTAGGTTCAATTTACCCTGAAGCTTTTACTTCTGAATTCCTAGCTTTATACCAAACTCCCTCTGCTTTTGCTATTAATAAGAAAGATTTTCAATACAGATTATGTCGTCATTTTCATATCTCTTTGCAATCAGCCTCAGATTCAGTTTTACAAAGAATGGGAAGAAAATATAGTGTAAAAGAGTATTTGCAAGTTTTGGGGAAAATTAGACAAATAATTCCAGACGTGAGTATTACGACTGATGTGATTGTTGGTTTTCCCGGAGAGACTAATGATGAATTTGCTACTACTTTTAAAAATCTACAAAAAATGAAGCTGTCAAAAATTCATGTTTTCCCTTACTCTGAAAGACCTTTAACTAAAGCCTCTCAAAATCATGACTGGAAAAAAATAACTAAAAAGACAAAAACTATAAGAGCCAAAAAATTAAGAGATCTCAGTAAAGAACAGGAACAAGATTTTATCAAAAAATTTCTTGGTAGCCATTTGCAAGTTTTGCTTGAAAATAAAGATAAAAATGGTTTTTGCTGGGGTTATTCTGATAATTATCTCAAAGTAAAAGTGAAAAAGTTAGAGCTAGAGATCTCAAAAATTTATGATTTTTTTATTACAGATACAGAGAAAGACTATCTGATTGCTTAATTAAAGTTTGCTAAATTTAATCCTTCTTGCTATAATTTCCATGTAATATAGATAAAAGTTGTGGGTGGTTTCAAACCACCTTTTTTAATACAAATTCTAGAATCTAGATCATATAAAATTTAGCTTTAGCAATTTGTATTTTAAAATCATATGGCAAAAAGTAACATTTTTACTGCAAGAACTGAATTTGCTTCAGCTCTGGCTCAAATTTGTAGCGAAAGAGGTTTGGAAACTAAAGTGGTTTTAGCAACCATTGAATCTGCAATTTTGGCAGCTTATCGTAAAGATTATGGTTTAGACGAAGGATTTTTATATGATGTCAAAGTTGATCCCAATGATGGTAGCGCTAAGATCTATAAATATCCTAGAATTTCTGAAGCCAAAACGATTGAGGGAGCTCAACCTGGAGTTGATTATGACGAGAAAAAACAGGAAGAAGTGACTCCTCCAGGATTTGGACGTATTGCTTCCCAAACCGCTAAACAGGTGATTTTACAAAAGATTAGAGAAGCAGAAAAAGAAGCGATTGTTTCTGAGTATCAAGATCGAGTTGGTTCCTTAGTCTCTGGCATGATTTTGCGAAGAGATGGCAAATTTATTATTGTTGATATTGGTCGAGGACAAGCTGTCATGCCTCCAGAAGAACAGGTTTATGGTGAAAATTATTCTTTAAATAAAAGATTCACTTTTTATATCAAAGATATTCGTGAAACTACCAAAGGTAAACAGATTATTGTTTCTCGTTCCAGCGGAGACTTTATCAAAGAACTTTTCAAAAGAGAAGTGCCTGAAGTCAGTTCTGGAGCTGTCGCAATCAAAAATGTAGCCAGAGAAGCAGGAGGAAGAACTAAGATTGCTGTCATGTCTACTCAATCTGGCGTTGATCCAGTTGGCTCCTGTGTGGGACAAAAAGGAGTGAGAGTTCAAACTGTCATTGATGAAATTAATGGGGAAAAGGTTGATATTATTCAATATAGTGATGATCCAGTAAAATTTTTAAAAGCCTCACTTTCTCCAGCAGAAAATCTGGAAATTCAGATTAATGAGAAAGATAAAGCGGCTGTAGTGATTGTTCCTGAAGACCAATTATCTTTAGCCATTGGTCGTGAGGGGCAAAATGTAAGATTGGCTGCCAAACTGACTGGCTATAAAATTGATATTAAGGGACCAGGAGGAAGTTTAACTGAATCTGAAAAAAAACGTTTAGAAAAACAGAAAAAAGAAGAAGATGGGAAGGTTGAGGAGAATAAAGAAGTTTCAGAAGAATAATTGCTCTAATTTTTAATCCGCCGTTTGGCGGATTAATTTTAATATTAATTTTTGATTAGAAATTAGGTCAATTAATAATTAACTATTACTGAAAAAAAAATTGATAAAACCAGTGCCAAAACTAAACACCCACCAATTGTGGTGGTTCTAGGACATGTTGATCATGGCAAAACCACTCTTCTGGATTATATTCGTAAAACTTCTGTTCAGGCTGGAGAAGCTGGTGGGATCACTCAACATATTGGAGCTTATCAAACTCAGGTTGATCCTAAAAATCCCAACTCTTTCATTACCTTCATTGACACTCCAGGGCATGAAGCTTTTTCGAAAATGCGTAGTCGCGGTTCTCAGGTAGCAGATATTGCTATTCTGGTAGTAGCTGCTAATGATGGTGTTAAACCCCAGACAAAAGAAGCTATTGCTCATATCAAAAAAGCAGGAATTCCTTTTATCGTAGCCATTAATAAAATTGATCTGGAAGGAATTAATTTAGATGTTGTTAAAGCTCAGCTGGCAGAAAACGAGATTATTGTTGAAGATTATGGTGGAGATATTGTAGCTATCCCTATTTCAGCTCAGCAGGGCAAAGGGGTAGATGAACTTTTGGAAATGATCAATTTGATGTGGGAAATGCAGGAAATAAAAGAAGTTGATAGTAAATTAAAAGCTGTGGTTTTAGAGTCTTTTGTTGACTCTCATAAAGGTGTGATTGCCAATGTTTTAGTTTTGTCTGGAGAAATAAAAAGATGTCAGGATTTGATGTGTGAAGCCCTAGAAGCTAAAGTAAGATGTTTATTCAATGAAAACGGCAAATTATTAACTAAAGCTACAGCTAGTCAGCCAGTGCAAATTTTGGGATTTAAAGATCTTCTGCCAGTAGGAGCTATTGTAGAAGATTTACAGGAATCAAAATTAAAACAGAAACAACAAGAAAAAGATCAAAAAGGGAAACAAAAGCAGGGGAACTCATGTGAAGAAGGACAAAATAAAATTAAGCTTATTTTAAAAGCTGATGTTGCCGGAGTTTTGGAAGCCATTAAGGCTAATTTTACCCAAGAAGTTGATTTAATCGGTGAAGGCTTAGGAGATATATCTGATTCTGATGTACTACTAGCTTCTTCTACAGGAGCTAAAATTATCGCCTTTAATGTGAATACTCCCAAACAAGTACAAAAACTTGTGGAAATGGAAGGCGTAAAAATCAAAACTTATAATATTATTTATCATCTTTTAGAGGATTTACAAAAGGAAATTTTAAAATTAATTGAACCTTGTATCAATGAGGAAACCTTAGGTAAAGCTGAAGTAATTGCCGAATTTAATATTAAAGGAAATCATATTGCTGGCTGTAAAGTGGTGGAAGGCGAAATTATCAGAAGTGAAAAGGTACGGATTTTACGTGGAGAAAAAGTGGTAGCTGAGCCTAGGATCGGGGCGATGCAGGTAGAGCGTCAAGACACTGCTAAAGCTACCAAAGGACAGGAAGTAGCTTTGGTTTTTAGACCAGATGTAAAGTTTAATTTAGGTGATTTAATTTTATCCTATAAAATTGTTGACTAATCTTCTTTTTTAAGTTAAAATGCAGCCAATTAATTATTTTTTATTTGTCATCCTGAACTCATTTCAGGATCTATATATATATAAATATTCTGAAATACCTGTCTGCCGATAGGCAGGGATTCAGAATGACATTTGTAAAATATTAATTTTAAAATTTAAGTTTTTATGACTCAAGCTTTTAACCAAATGCCTACTCAACAAGAAATTACTTTACCTTTAGGAGAAGCATTTAACAAAATTAAAGATAGTAAATCAATCTTGATTCTTTTGCCTCAAATTCATACTGCTGATATCCTGGCCTCAGGCTTAGCTTTATACCTTACTTTAAAAGAAAACTATCAAGATAAAGATATTCAGATTATTTCACCAGTTGATGTCGTAGTTAATTTCCAACGTCTTTTTGGAGTTGGCAGTATCAGTAAAAGTCTTGGTTCTAAAAATTTAGTTATTACTTTAAATACAGGATTTGATAATATTGAAAAAATTACCTCTGATGATCAGGGTGGGAAATTTAATCTTGTCATTGAAACTAAAAAAGGTATTGAAAAAATTAAGCAGGAAGATGTGAGTTTTAATTATCGAGGTTTAGATGCGGATCTTTTAATCAGTATTGGTATTAACAATCAAAATCAGGCAGGAAATTTACTTTCTCAAGAACCAAACCTGTTTTATGGTAGAGATAATATTGTTATTTCTACCTCTTTTTTACCTTTGGAAATTGGTACTATTAAACTTTGGAATAGTCAGGCTTCATCAGTGGCAGAAATTGTTAGTAAATTATTGCGTTTTGCTAAATTAAATCTTAATCAAGATATTGCTACCAATTTAATTGCTGGGATAGAAGCAGGGACTAATAATCTGACTGTTAAAACCAATGCTGATACTTTTGCTGCTTTGAGCTGGTGTATGAAAAATGGTGGAAGAAGAAATTATCTTTCCATGCCAGCTACTCAAACTGGAGGAGTGAATATGCAGGCTCCAGCCTTTAATAGACCTGCAGCTCCTTTTATGAATATACCTCAATTTACCCCGATGGGGAGTCCTAATTTGAATCCAGTTCAAGCTCCAGTCACTCAACCAATGGAACCAAATTTTAGTAATAATATGAATTCTAACCCTGCTGGGACTTTACCTCAGGCTGATTGGTTACAGCCCAAAATCTTTAAAGCTGGAGAAAATAATTAAGTATGAATTTTTCCTTATTCTCTGGTATAATAACTTTGTTAAAAATATAAAAGCGAGGGCTAGTTGGATTGATTTTACTGCCTTAAAATTATTTCTGACTAGTTTCAATCATCAATGTCTCTAAATCTTGCAGACAAACAGGCTATTATTAAAAAATTTGCCATTAAGGAAGGCGATACAGGCAGTCCTGAAGTACAGATTGCTCTTTTGACTAATCAGATTGATAAATTAACTGCTCATCTCAAACAGCATAAAAAAGATAATCATTCCCGAAAAGGGTTGTTATCCATGGTTTCAAAAAGAAGAAGACTTTTAAATTACCTTCAAGCCAAAGAAGAAAAAAGATACAAAGAATTAGTCAAGGCTTTAGATTTGAAAAAATAATTATAAAATAAAAGGGACGCGCAAAGTGCGTCCCTTATTAAATTTGCTTTAAATTAACTTCAGAAAGAGAGAAAGTAAAAAAATATTGCGATTGTCATTTTGAATTTGGGATAAAAATTTTTTAAGTCAAATTCAGGATGACAACAGACTTTTCGCAATATTTTCTTTTTAGTTTAACTTCTCTATTTTTGATTTAATTTTTTCATTAAATGAATACACAAAATTTTGTGACAGAAACTTGCCAGATTGATGGCAAAGAAATTAGTTTTGAAGTGGGTAAACTCGCCACTTTGGCTACAGCTGCAGTGGTTGCTCGTCTGGGTGACAGTATGGTTTTAGCAACCGTTGTGGGTGGCGGACAAAGAGATGATATTGATTGGTTTCCTTTACAAGTTGAATTTCAAGAAAAACTTTATGCCGGAGGCAAAATCAAAGGTTCTCGTTGGATAAAAAGAGAAGGCAGGCCTTCTGATGAATCAATTTTGACTGGTCGTATTATCGACCGATCTATCCGCCCACTTTTTTCAGATGGTTTTAAAGCTGAAGTGCAAGTAGTCGTCACTCCTTTATCAGCTGATAAAGAAAATGATTTAGATGTTTTGTCAGTTTGTGCTGTGTCTGCAGCCTTATCCATTTCCGGTCTTCCATGGGAAGGTCCTCTTGCTGGTATGAGAGTTGGTCTGGATAAAGACGGCAATTATATTGCTTTTCCTACTTTTGAACAGAGAAAAGAATCCAAATTAAACATTGTTGTTTCCAGTTCCAAAGAAGCGATTGTGATGGTTGAAGCAGGAGACAATGAGGCAACCGAAGATGAAGTTGTTGGTGCTTTGGATTTTGCTAAACAAAAAAGCATGATTATCATCGAAGCGATTGAGAGACTTAATCAGAAAGTAGGCAAACCCAAGATGGAAATAGTGAAACCAGAAGAACTCTCAAAAGAAATTATCCAGGAAATTGAAAAACAAGCTGAGCCAGTGATTAATGATTTATTGAGTTCGGAAAGTGCTGGCAAGATCAATAAAGAACCTCTTTATGAACTTGTGAATGTAGTTCAAGAACTTTATCCAGAGACCAAAAAAGCACCAATTAAAAATCATTTAGATAAGATGTTTAAACAAATGGCACGCGATCGTGTAGTTTCTACAAAAACCCGCTTGGATGGTCGCAAGCTTGATCAGATTAGGCCTTTGACAATTGAAATTGATTTAATTCCACGAACTCATGGTTCGGCCATGTTTAGAAGAGGTGAAACTCAAGCACTTACTTTAACTACGCTTGCTGGTCCTAGCTTTGCTCATGAAATAGAGCTGATGGATCAGGAAATCACTAAAAGATATTTTCATCATTACAATATGCCACCTTTTTCTGTGGGCGAAATTGGTAGGATTGGTGCTCCATCAAGAAGAGAAATTGGTCATGGAGCTTTAGCTGAAAGAGCTTTGCTTCCAATGCTTCCAGATGAAAATGAATTTCCTTACACCATTCGTACTGTTTCAGAATGTGTGACTTCAAATGGTTCGACTTCCATGGCTTC
>JAAZND010000085.1 GCA_012798485.1 Candidatus Beckwithbacteria bacterium
ACCAAACAAAGACTTATCAAGTTTAAAGGGACTAAGAAAAACTTCCATCTTCACCTTAAAGAATGTGAATGGAGATGGAAACAAAACCCTAAACAACTTGAACAAAAACTTGTCGAATTGTTAAAGTGCTAGTCTAGACCTTTTGTATTTATTTATTTTTTGAGTTTTAGAAGAAGCTAGTTTTATTCTATTGTTTTGACCCAGTCATTATAATTTTCTTCTAGAATGTTTACAATTTCCTTTGGTTCTTTTGTGAGTAAATGATTGATTTTCTGAGGTTTGTCGAAAATAACTTCTATCTGAGGCATGATTTTATTTAGAATAGGGATAAAACGAAAAATATCGATCTTCTTGGTATTTTTCAAATAGCTCCTCACAAAATAAAGATCTTGTTTGCCTTCATATTGTTTAATTAGATAACTTATTCCTGGAAGCCAGTCTTTTCTGCCAGCAAAATTGGGGAAAATAATAATCATATTCCCTTGACTTAGTTTTTGACTGGCAAGATAAATACTTTGTCTATTTTTTTCTCTAGCTTTTTCCAATGATAAGCAATAATTATTAGAAAAAGCATGTAAAAAACGATTTCTTATTTTGATTTTTCCAAGATAATGATGTTTAACATAAACAGGAATTAGATAATGGTCAATATTTTCACCCTGATTGAGAAATTGTGAATCAGCAATCATATAAAAGTTTTTTCTGTTCGGCAGGCTTGATAACAAAAATAGAGGTTCAACTGTGTAAGGATGATTGGAGATTAAAATTACGGTTTTTTCTTTAAGAATTTTGTCTGTTTGAAAATTTTTAATAGTTTTGATTTTAATGCCAACTTTATCCATATTTATTTTTAAAGCTTTAATAAAACCATATTTTTTAACATCCAGATCAAATTTGGAATAAAAAGATCCGATTAGGGGAATTTGACTGATATAGGTATTTTGGGGAATTATCCTTAAAGTCATAAAATTGCTTTTTTACTAATCTTTGTTATAATTTTAGAGTTTTATTATTAACTAAAAAATTTAATTAACAATTCAACAGTTAATAATAGCATAAATTATTTTCATTCTGCCAAAATTTTGAATTTCTCTCGTTTTTATTTTATCTATGAAGTATTTAATCGTTGCTTGTTTAGTTATTTTATTTATTTTTTTATCATTACCAAAAATAATTTTAGCTTCTGAAGACTTTAATTTTTCCTTAAGTGATTTAAAACAGGAAAAAAGTGAAACCCAGCTTTATCAATTTAAAACAATTGATACAATTAATTTTGATCAGTATTTAGATTTTCTTCTTGAGCAGCAAAAGCTGGAAAAAGCTAAACAGGAATCATTACTGCAACCCTTTATCACTTATTCTTTTCCAGTAGTTAGCCCCATTGAATTGGAAGGATTTTTTACAAATTATGCCTCAATTTATAATCTTGATGCTAATAAACTGAAAGCGATTGCTAAATGCGAGTCTGGTTTTAATCCTTTGGCTCTCAACGGGATTTATGGCGGACTTTTTCAGTTTGCCCCGGCTACTTGGGTTTCCAATCGCAAAGCTTTAGGACAAGATGAAGATACAAATTTACGTTTTAATGCTGAAGAGGCAATTGAAACTGCCGTTTATAAAATCAGTCGCGATGGGACTTCGGCTTGGCCAGTTTGCCAGTATCAATAAATTAGGGAAAAAATGGTAGAATGATTTTATGGCTGAAAAAAGTTTTTATGAATCTCCTAATGCTGTAGTTAAAAAAAACTCCTTAAGAATGTTTAGTTCTCATTGGAAACTGACAAGTGTTATAGCGATTTTGGCGATTTTTGTTTTGATTTATGCTTTTTTTTCTGGTATTACGATTAAATTCTATGCCAGTTTTGTTTTTTTATTTTATTCTTGGACGCAAAAAATGTGGATTTCAGTCATTCTTCTTGGAGTGTTTCAGACTTTGCTCCTGATCCCTTTGCGTGTAGTGAAGTTATTTAAAGAAAACAACATCAAGGAATTTAAAAAAACCATTGAAGAAACACAGATAAAACAACAACAGCAATATAAATTTAAAAGCAGTTTTAGTAAAGGCAATAAGATTGTTTTGTTTTATTCTTTAGATTTTTTTGTAGAATTAGTTTCTTACATTTCCATTGGAAAATTGTTTTTGATCGATTTTTATACTACCAAACTCAACCCTAATCTACTGTATCATTTTGTACCTTATCCTGAATATCCGATTAAAGATGTTTTTTTCAAAATCCCCTATCCTCATGTGATAGAAACAATTGGTTTAAAATTTTCTTGGATTTTGATTGCTTGGGGAATAACCTTTATTATTTTTGCAGTTTTTAAAATTATGAAAAGTTCATTTGATAAAAATAAAGAGAGAAAAGATCAGCCTCAGAATAAAGTTTCTAAATTAATAGATTCAACTAGTGGTTATTTTCTTTTGATTTGTTTTTTATTGTGGCTACTTCTAAGACACTTCCCTACTCAGATAGATTTTAGAATTTTTGCCGGAAGTGTGGCTATTCCCAACAGAACTTTAAATACTATTACTGCCATTATGACCTTTTTGACTTTATTTTGGTATGGTTTACAGAAAAATATCCGTAAGGCTGAAATTGCCAGAAATAACGGGATTAATGAACAAGTGATTGAAAAAACTCAGAAGTTGATGTTTAAAGATAACTTGATTGCTTCACTTTTGGTTGGCTTAGGAGCATATTTTATCACCAATCAAATCCCTTCAGCTTTTGAATTGTCTATTTTTACTCTAGAAATTATTTCTTTGGCCGGTCCAGTAACACTTGATAAATGGATTATGAAAGCACTTCCAAAAAAGAAATAAAATTTTTAAAATAAAACTTTAGTTTAACTCAATCCCTATTGGGCAATGATCAGAACCTTTAATATTTGGCAAGATAAAGGCATTTTTGATTTTAGAGTTTAAATTTTTATCCACAAAAAAATAATCTATTCTCCAGCCTATATTTCTTTCTCTAGCTCTAGCTCTTTGACTCCACCAGGTATATTGATTAACTTCTCTATTAAATTTTCTAAAGATATCAATAAAGTCATTTTTAATTAATTGATCAATCCAGGCTCGTTCTTGCGGAAGGAAACCAGAAATGTCTTCATTTTCTTTAGGGCGAGCTAAATCAATTTCTTTGTGAGCAGTATTGACGTCGCCGCAAAAAATAATTTTTCTGCCTTTTTGCCTTAAATCTAGAATATATTGCAAAAATTTCCCATAAAATTCCATTTTGAAATCAAGGCGTTCTTTCGACATTTTGCCATTGGGAAAATAAACGTTGAGCAAGTCAAAATCGGCAAATTGGGTATGCAGAATTCTGCCTTCTTGGTCAAATTTAGCAATACCAATTTTATCAATAATTTTTTCTGGTTTTATTTTGGTATAAGTTGCTACGCCGCTATACCCTTTTTTACTTGCTGAATGGAAAAAAGCTTCATAGCTATCAATAATCTTGAGATCAAACGGCAATTGATCATAAGAAACCTTAGTTTCCTGAAGGCATAAGATATCCGGGTTTTCGGTATGTACAAAATCCAAAAACCCTTTTTTCAAAATTGCACGAAGACCATTGACATTAAAAGAGAGAATTTTCATCTAGTTTATTTTATTTTTTTATTCTAAGATAAGCAAGAGAACTTATTACTTAAATTTATGAAAAAACTTGGTCTTTGTCTTGGTAGCGGTGCTTGGAGAGGACTAGCTCATATTGGAGTAATCAAATCTTTGGTTAAACACCAGATTAAAATTGATTACATTGCTGGTTCAAGTGTTGGTTCTTTGTTTGGTGGGTTTTTTGCAGCGTGGCAAGATATTGAACGATTGGAAAAAACTATCCAGGAATTTAATTATAAAAAACTGTTAGAAATTTTATCTGATCCTTATCTTCATTCCGGATTAATCAAAGGAGAAAAATTACAGGCATTTTTTAACGATTTACTAAGTAGCTGTAAGATAGAAGATTTACCTATTGCTTTTATCGCTACAGCAACAGATTTATTGGCCTCAGAGCCTTTTTATTTTGAAAAAGGCAATTTGGCTCAAGGTATAAGAGCTAGCATTTCGGTTCCATTTGCCTTTACTCCAGTTAAATTTCAGCATAAATTATTGGTTGATGGAGGATTGACTCAGCCAGTGCCGATAGGTATTTTGAGACAAAAAGGGGCAGAAGTGGTTTTAGCTGTAGAACTTTATACGCAGAATTTTCCTTTTCAGCATGATATAGAAAAGTTATCTTTTCTAGAAATTACTAGAATTAGCCAGACAGCAATGCTTGCTCAAATTGCTAGAAGAGATATGATAAAAGCTGATTTATTACTCACTCCCAAACTTGATGACGATTGGAGTAATCCGATTGATTTGTTCAAAAAATTTCTTGATAACCAGGCTACCGCTACCATTAATATTGGAGAAAAAATTATGGATGAAAATATAGATAAACTTTTCAATTTGCTTCATGATTAGTTTTAAAAAATGAAAAAAAACTCATTTTTTTATCATCTTGTGCTCACTCCTTATAGATTAAGATAGTTTCAGAATATAAACATTGCATTTTGATAAAGAAAAATAGACTTTGTAAACAGGGACAAAGTTAATCAAAAAGCCGGCTAATACCCAATGGCAATAAAAATAATTTTTTTAAATATTTTTCTTTATCAAAAAAAAGGAGGCGTTTATGAAAAGTTTTAAATTTTTCAAAGAAATTTTTAGAATTCGGGAACCTACTTAAATTTGATTATAAAGACAAATACTAGTTGCATACATACAACTCCCCCCTTGGTCAAAAGCTAAGGGGGGAATTTTTTGTGATTTAATTGGTATAATATACACTGTCATTCCGAGTCAGCGGTAGGTAGGCTTGATCCGGAATTTATACAAATGAATTATTAAAGTAGATCTCTGTTGCCTGCCGGTAGGCAAGCTTTCGTAGGAATGACATTTTTTTATGATTTCAGATTTTATCCAAAAATATAACTTACCAAATTTTAGAATAAAACAGTTTAATCAGGCTTTTTATCATGATCTGATCGAAAACTGGGAGGATTTTTTTACCTGGCCAAAAGATTTGCGTGAAAAACTTAAACAAGAAATTCCTTTTTCCACTTTGGAAATTGCCAGAAGTTTAACTTCAGCCAAAAAAGATACCATGAAAATTCTTTTTAAAGTAAAAAGGCTTGATAAATATATTGAATCAGTCTTGATGCACTTTGCAGATGGTCGGAATACTTTATGTATTAGCTGCATGGTGGGTTGTCCTGTGGGGTGTAAATTTTGTGCTACAGGCAAATTGGGTTTTGGCGGCAATTTAACTTCTCAAGAAATGATTGATCAGATTATGTATTTTCTAAGACTTCTTAAAAAAGAAAATCAAAAATTATCCAACATTGTTTTTATGGGAATGGGAGAGCCGTTGCTGAATCTGGATAATGTCTGGGAAACAATGCAGATTATTTCTCATCCAGAAAAGTTGGCCATGAGTATGCGTAAAATAACTGTTTCGACTTCTGGCTATATTCCTCAATTTAAAGAATTAGTGGAACGTGGTTATCGTGGTAGAGTGGCAGTGAGTCTCCATTTTCCTACTCAAGAAATGAGAGAAAAATATATGCCGGTTGCTAAAATTTACCAACTTTCAAATTTAGTTAAAGCTCTTGAAGAGTTTGTCGAACTTACCAACAAAAGAGTGAGTTTTGAATATGTGATGATCAAAGATTTGAATGACAGACAGGAAGATGCGAGAGCTTTGGTTAAACTTTTTCATACAAGGCTTATTCATTTTAATCTTATTCCCTATAATCCGATCAAAGGAGAAAATTTTCAACGCTCTTCACGAGAACAAATTGAGAAATTTGGAGAGATTTTACAGCAAAATGGGATACCATATTCTGTGAGGCTGACTATGGGTGATGATATTGGGGCAGCTTGCGGACAACTAGCAGGAGAAAAATAAAAAGATTTCTTTAGGATTTTTTCATTATTTTCCAATATAATAGTAAGTTATGGAAGAAAACAATTTAGCTATTTCTGTTAAAAATTTAACTAGAAAATTTAAGGATTTTGTCGCTGTTGATAATATTTCCTTTGCGGTTAAAAAAGGTGAAATTTTTGCTTTTCTGGGGCCAAATGGTGCTGGTAAATCAACAACTATCAAAATGCTCACGACTTTACTTTGGCCTACTTCTGGAGAAATTCTTGTCAATAATTTTGATCCTGAAAAGCAACAGGATAAAGTCCGTAAGTCTTTTGGTATCGTTTTTCAAGATCCAAGCCTTGATGAAGATTTGACTGCTTTTGAAAATATGCAATTGCATGCCTATTTATATAATGTGCCTTCCAAAATTCGTAATGAAAAAATTAAACAACTTTTAGAATTTGTCGAGCTTTGGGAGAGAAAAAATAATTTGGTCAAAACTTTTTCCGGAGGAATGAAACGTCGTTTAGAAATTGCCAGAGGTTTACTTCATCAACCAGAAATTTTATTTCTTGATGAACCAACCTTAGGACTTGATCCTCAAACTCGTAATCATATGTGGTCTTATCTTAAAGATATTAATGCAAAAGAGCAAATGACTATTTTTTTCACCACCCATTATATGGAAGAAGCAGAAAAAATTGCTGATAGAATTGCTATTATTGATCATGGCAAAATTGTGGCCTTGGGAAATGCTAAGCAATTAGAGGAACAAACCAAGACAAAATCTTTGGAAGAAGCCTTTTTAGCTTTAGTGGGACATGAAATCAGAGAAGAAGAAGCTAGTAATTTGGATCAGTTAAGAATGCATCGAAGGATGCATCATGTAGACAGGAGGTAAAATGCAAACAATTTATATTTTATGGCTAAGACAAGTAAAAAAATACTTTCGTTCCAGATCTAGAATCATAGGATCCTTAGGTCAGCCTTTATTATTCCTGATTTCTTTTGGCTTTGGCTTTGGCTCAATTTATCAAAAAGCTGGCGAAGGCAATTACCTTCAGTTTTTAGCGCCTGGGATTATTTTGATGAGTGTTCTTTTTACCGCTATTTTCTCTGGAATCGACCTGATTTGGGATCGACAATTTGGTTTTCTCAAAGAAACCATGGTTGCACCTGTTTCCAGATTATCAATCATGTTTGGCAAAACTTTAGGTGGGGCAACTGTGGCTATTATTCAAGGTTTGATTGTATTTGTTTTGACTTTAGTCATAGGATTTAGGCCAACCAATTTTTATTTATTGCCGGTAGCTTTAATTTTTATCATTTTGATTGCATTATTATTCACGGCGTTTGGGACAGCTATTGCATCAGTTCTAGAAGATATGCAGGGATTTCAATTGATTATGAATTTTTTAGTGATGCCGATTTTCTTTCTTTCTGGAGCTTTTTCCCCCATGGAGGGTTTACCAAAATTTATGGCAATTATCACTAGAATCGATCCTTTAACTTATGGAGTTGATGGACTGCGAGGTTCCTTGATTGGCAGTGTGCATTTTGGCCTAGGTTTTGATTTGCTGATTTTAGCGCTTCTAACGACCTTGCTGCTTTTTATCGGAAGTTATCTTTTTTTCAAGATTGAAGTTTAAATTTTTCTTCCCAAATAAAAATCTCTTTTTTGCCTATCAAATTTTTCAATAGCATATCGGAGGCATGTTCTGGGCATGGTTTGGTAAAATTTTTGTAAAAAATTTTCTTCAACTTTCTGATCAAGTTTGCCGATTTCTCTTAGCATCCAGCCAACAGCTTTGTGAATCAAATCATGTTTATCAAAAAGTAGAATTTCAGCAATTTCCAAAGCATCTTGGAAATCTTTATTTTTGATAAAAGTGTAGCAGGAAATCATGGCAATCCGTTTTTTCCAAAGATCTGGTGATTTTGCTAGTTTATATAAGATTTTTTTATCTTTATCTTTTAAATGCTGTCCTACTATTTTATAAGTTGATAAATCAACTAAATCCCAGTTATTAATATTTCTAGTGTTTTGCAGATAAAAATTAAAAATTGCTTCTTTTTGTTTTTCATCGGCTTTTGGATATTGATAAGTTAGGATTAAAAGACCAATGAGGCGATATTCATGAATTTTGGAATCCAAAAGTTGTTGTATATCTTTTAAACTTAGCTTTTGGTATTTTTTAGCGATTTGTCTTTGGACTGGCACAATCAAACCTAAAAAGATGTCTCCTTCTCCATATTGGCCTTTAGCGGTTTTGAAAAAACGAGTTAAATTTTGAACTTTTTCTGGATTTTGATTTTGTTGAATTTCTGTAATTAATTGTTTAAGCATGTTTTTATTATGCTAAATTTTTATCTTTTTTTGAAAACTAGAGTTTTTTTATGCAGCCTTAAATGTTTGGGAGTAATTTCCAATAATTCGTCTGGACCTAAAAAATTGAGACATTTTTCCAAAGACATTTTCGTTGCAGGAGTAATTTTGATAGTCGTATCAGCCGCTGCAGCCCGCATATTGGTCAACTTTTTGCCTTTGCAAACATTCATGACTATATCTTCTTTTTTACTGTTAAGTCCAATGATCATGCCGGCATAAACTTTTTCTCCTGGATCAATAAAGCTGGTACCTCTTTTTTGCAAATTTTCCAGACTATAAGCTAAAGCCTGACCAGTTTCAGCGGAGACAAGAGCGCCATTTCTTTGAAACTGGGCTTTTTCTCCTTTTGGTTCATAACCCAAAAGAGTTGAATTAATAATACCCATTCCAGAAGTGAGGGTCAAAAATTCAGTTCGAAAACCGATTAAATTGCGCGTAGCAATTTTATAATCAATCCTGACGCCATTTTTCATATTCTTCATATTTTTCATGTCAGCTTTTCTTTCTCCCATTTCATTGATTACAACCCCGACATATTCTTCCGGTACTTCAATACTGACCAATTCCCATGGTTCACACATGACGCCATCAATTTCTTTGAAAATAACTTGAGGACGAGCGACATCAAATTCAAATCCTTCTCGCCTCATAGTCTCAAATAAAATGGAAAGATGTAATTCGCCTCTGCCAGATAATTCAAAACTTTCTCCTGTTGGACCGTCAGCAATTTTTAACCCCACATTGGTTTCCAGTTCTTTTTTAAGCCTTTGAGCAATTTGTCTGGAAGTGGTATATTCGCCGTCTTCGCCGGAAAAAGGTGAAGTTGAGACCGAAAGTTGTATTTTAATCGTTGGTTCACTTAGCATTAAATCTGGCAAGGATTCTTGAGCATCTAGAGAACAAAGGGTGTCACCAATTTTTGCTATAGGAAAACCGGTAATAGCGATGATATCTCCAGATTCAGCCTCTGTAATTTCCTCCTTTTTCAACCCATAAAAAGTATAAAGATATTCTACTCTGGATTGAGCAATGTTCATATTTTTTTGCATGACAGCTAGAGGATCATGCAATTTGATTTTGCCTCTCACAATTTTGCCAATGACATATCTACCTTTGTGGCTATCATAATCAAGGGTGGTCACTTGCATTTGGAAAGGTCCATCAGAGTTTACATTTGGCGCTGGAATTTCATTAATTATATGTTCGAATAAAATATCCAAATTTTGGCTATCCGTGATACTTAAAGATTGATCTGGATTTTCATGAATTATTTTACCGACAATACCATCCTTACCAATGCCATAAAGGATTGGGAAATCGAGTTGAGATTCATCATCTGCCAGTTCCAAAAATAAATCATTAATTTCTTCAATAACCTCATTAGTTCTTTGATTTTTACGATCGACTTTATTGACCAGTACAATAATTTTCAGTTTTAACCTTAAGGCTAGGTTTAAAACATAACGAGTTTGAGACAAAACGCCTTCGGAAGCATCAACCAGCAAAATACAACCGTCAGCCATGTTTAAGACTCTTTCTACTTCTCCAGAAAAATCAGCGTGTCCAGGTGTATCCAAGATATTAATTTTGTAATCCTTCCATTTGATAGCGGTGTTTTTAGCCAAAATAGTCACGCCTCTTTCTCTTTCCAAGTCATTGGAATCTAAAATAGTCTGTTGCTGCATTTCAGCTTGAAAGCTCTCAAAAACATGAGCTTGCTTGAGCATATGATCAACCAAGGTGGTTTTGCCATGGTCAACATGAGCGATAATGGCGATATTTCTAATCTTATTTTGATCCATATTTAAATATTTTTTGCAAATTTGTACAAAAGAATATTTTAACTCTTTTAACAAAGAAAAGAAAGTATAAGAAAGAGATACAAAGCAAAAGTTAAAAGTTTACGGAATTATTAATAGATTAATAGTTCTGGTTAAGATAACTAATTTATTTAAAGCGATTTTATATTATAATGTTTTTATTATATATATATTCTACATAACATGAATCCTGCCTTTTCTGATTTTCAAGGGAAAATCGAAGCCTTAAATTTAACAAATACTCTTCAAAATATCGATAATCGTCATACCGGACGGGTCACTAATTCAAATTCAGGGCCGAGAACAGCTGGAGACATTTTTAGTTTAAAAGATCAAAGTAAATTGAAAATTCCTATTTTTAATAATATTGGAGAAGTTTTTAATAGTAATTTGATTAGTGATGCTAAAAAAGCTTATATGGCTCCAGCTAATCTTAAATTGGGGTCTTTGATTCAATTTGATAATAGAGATGGTAGTCAAAATTTTGGAATGTTGATCGAACCAGAAGAAATTTTTCCCAAGGTTGGAATTTACGTAAAAGAGATTGATAAAGAAGAATTTATTCATTTTAAAACTAAGACGCCAGAAGCGGAAATTATCAAGTTGGGTCAAAAAAATGTGGAAAAAATAGAAAAAAAACCGTTATTTAAAAAAGATCATGTTTTTTGGATTTTGACCGGTTTTGCTGTTGCTTGGGCTTTGATGGTGTTTTATTATCTTTCAAGTTGAGAGTTTTACTATCACAAAATTGCTACTTTGTTTTTCCTTTTCTATTTCTTCTCTTTTTGTTATATTAAAGAAGTTATAAATTACTCTAAAAAAACTATGGAACTGATTATTGATCTTCATATTCATTCTCATTTTTCTCGTGCCTGCAGTAAAGATATGAATATTGCTTCGCTTTATCGTTGGGGCAAAATCAAAGGCATAAATATTATTGGTACAGGTGATTTTACTCATCCTTTATGGTTTGCTGAAGCTTTAGAAAAACTTGAGCCAGCTGAGCCTGGACTTTTTAAACTCAAAGATGAATATGCGAGAGAGCAAGATAAAACTTTGCCAAAAAATTTGCAAGATAAACTGATCCGTTTTATTTTAACTGCAGAGATTTCCAATATTTATTCCAAAGGAGGAAAAGTGAGAAAACTGCATAACCTTGTCGTTGCCCCAAGTTTTGAAGTGGTTTCCAAGATTAATGGACAACTTGATCGTATTGGCAACTTAAAATCTGATGGCAGACCGATTCTTGGTCTTGATAGTAAAAAATTACTCCAAATTGTTTTGGATGCCAGTGCTGATGCTTTGCTTATTCCTGCTCATATCTGGACACCATGGTTTGCCATGTTTGGTTCAAAATCCGGTTTTGATTCCATCGAAGAGGCTTTTGAAGATTTGGCGCCTCATATTCATGCAATTGAAACTGGTTTATCTTCTGATCCTTTTATGAACTGGCGTCTCAAGGCTTTACAAAAAGTGACGATTATTTCTAACAGTGATGCTCATTCTGCACCAAAACTTGGTAGAGAAGCGACTGTTTTTGATACGAAACTTGATTATTTTGATATTGTTGCAGGGATTAAAACTAATGATAAAAGAGTTGTCGGTACAATAGAATTTTATCCTCAAGAAGGAAAATATCATTATGATGGTCATCGTGCTTGTGGAATAAGATTTAAACCAAGTGAATCCAAAGAGCATAATTTAATTTGCCCAAAGTGTGGCAAACCCTTGGTGCTTGGAGTTGATTATCGCGTTGATCAAATCGCTGATTTTCCTGAAGATTATAAACCGGAAAATCATAAGAAAGTGGAATATATTATTCCACTTAGCGAAATGCTTTCCGAGATTTTTAATGTCAAAAGCGTCAATTCTACCAAAGTCAAAGCCGAATACGAAAAACTCTACTCTACTTTTGGTGATGAATTTTCTATCTTGCGTAAAATTTCTGCAAGAGAATTTTCTGATAAAGGTTTTACCAAAGTCGCAGAAGCCATTAGCAATATGAGAGCTGGTAAGATTTATGTTGATCCAGGTTTTGATGGTGTTTTTGGTATTATCAAAGTTTTTGGCAATACAATTGAAAAAAGACAATTAACAGAAGACAAGATTACTGGACAAATGGGATTAGGAATTTAAATCATAATACAGAATATAGCAATAAAAAATTATGATCAAAATTAGATTAGCTCAATCTTCAGACTTGCAAGCGATTCAAGAGCTGAATCATCAACTTTTTCTTTATGAAGAAGAATATTTTGACTCTTCGTATAATACCAGCTGGCCATACAGTAAGATTGGAGAAAAATATTTTAAAGATAGCTTAAATTCAAATTTAGCTTGCACTTTAGTGGCTTTAGATAATGAAAAAATTATCGCTTACCTGATTGCTTGGATTTATAGGAAGAGATTTACACAGCATAGGAAATGCGGTGGGATTGCAGAAATTGAAAACATTTTCGTTTTATCAGAATATCGAGGAAAAAATGTTGGTTCAAATTTGATTAAAGAATTTGAAGTCTGGGCAAAGAGTAAAAAGGTTAAGTTATTGAAAGTTGTGCCTTTATTTAAAAATACTAAAGCCCAAAATTTTTATCATCAAAATGGATTTGAAGAGCATGAGCTTGTTTTGGAAAAAAAATTATGATCAAAGATCTCAATCCTGTACAGCTTCAAGCAGTTAAGCAAAATAATTTTCCTCTTATTATTACAGCTGGTCCTGGAACGGGGAAAACTAAAACTTTGGTTGCTAAAATTGTCTACTTAATCCAAGAAAAAAAGATTGATCCAACTAAAATTTTGGCAATTACTTTTAGTAAAAAAGCGGCGTCGGAGATTAAAACTAGAGTTAGAGAAAAATTTAAAGTAGAGACCCTCCGCCATGACGGAGCGTCTCTAAAAATAAATACTTTTCACAGTTTAGCCTGGCAGATTTTAGAAAAACAAAATTTGACAGCAAAAATTAAAATTATTGAAGACAAAGAACAATTAAGCCTCATTAAAGATTTAGTTAAAAAAAATAATAATGAGAATATCAAGAAAAGCAAAGCTAAAAATTTGCTTCTAGCTGTTTCTCAATTTAAACAAGAACAAGTTTTAAATCCTTCTGTCAAACATTGCTTGACGTCTCCCTTTATCAAGGAAAATTATTTATGTGATTTTGTAGAGCAATATCAAGCTTATTTAATAGAAAACAATTACTTGGATTACGATGATCTTTTAATTCGAGCCTTTCAATTTTTACAAAATAGAAAATCAGAATTCAGTTATTTTTTTGACTATATTCTGGTTGATGAATTTCAAGATACCAATTTACTCCAATATGAGATGATTAAATTGCTTTCTGCAAATCAAAAAATTTGCGTGATTGGTGATCCCCTACAGTCAATTTACGCTTTTCGCGGCGCTAATGCCCAAGCTTTCGAATTTTTCCGTCGTGATTTTCTCAAATATCGGGAGATTTTTTTAAAAGAAAATTACCGCAATTGTCAAAATATTATTGAAGCCAGTCATTGTCTTTTTTCTGATTCTTATAAAACTCAAAGTCTTAGTGCCTTTCCAGGCCAAGTTATATATATAGAAACTTTAAATGAATATAGTGAAGCTGACTGGATTCTTGCCAAAATTAATGAACTTATCGGTGGCACAGATTTAGTCAAAGCCAGTGAGCATTTTGCAAATGACACCAAATTAGGTTTTAAAGATTTTGCCATCATCTATCGTCTGCATTACTTATCCAAAGTGTTGCAAAAAAAATTTGAAGAAAATGGTATTCCCTATCAGATGATTGGCAATTTTAGCATTTTTGAAAAAAAAGAAGTCAAGTTTATTATCAACTGTTTAAAATATAGTAAATTTAAAGATCAGGAAAGTTTGGCTGAACTTTTAATTTTTTTTGAAAAACTAAATAAATCAGCCAGACAGGCAAATGAAGCGAAAATTGCCAAGCTTTCAGATTTTTCTTCCCAAAAATTTAAACTTTTGGATTTAGTCGAAGAAATCATCAAACTTTTTGAACTTCCCAAAAATGAAAATATCAACCAGTTTCTGTCTCAAATTTTTCAGTTTAATGAAAAAGAAGATAGTTTAAAAGCCTTATTTACTTACTTAGATTATCTAGAAGAAAATGAATATTATGATCAGATGACCGAGAAAATTACTTTTCTCTCAATGCATGCAGCCAAAGGCTTGGAATTTACTTATGTTTTTATTTGCGGTTTTGAAGATGGCTTGATTCCTTTTGCCAAAAATGAAGATCTAGAAGAAGAAAAAAGACTTTTTTATGTAAGTTTGACTAGAGCTAAAGCCGGAGTATTTTTGCTCACTACACAAACTAGAAATAGACAAAAGACTAAGATTTCTCCATTTTTGGATTTAATCGATACCTGTTTTTATGAAAAACAAAAAGATGAAGCCATTGCCAAATTTATCAAAAAAAGAGAAAAAGAAAAACAAAAGAAAGCCCAAATGACTTTATTTTAGGTTATTTAAAGATAAAGCTAGATTTTTTCTAAACTTTATTTTCTGATGAAAGACTGGTAATAGCCAAGTATAAAGCTCCCAGACCAACTAAAGAATAAATTATCCTCGAGATTAAAGACATAGTTCCAAAAATATTTGCTACAAGATCAAGATTAAAGAGTCCAACTAGTCCCCAATTTAAACCTCCAATAACTACAAGAAGTAAAGCCAGTATTTTTAAAGGTGATTTATCCATTTTTTTACTCACCTCCTTTCAGAAATTAAGAAAAAAAACAGTTAACTTTATTTTAAGAAAATTTATTCAAATTACAAACCATAAAGGATGTGTATTGCTTGTTGAGGCAGGAAGTTTTTGAAAATTAAGATATGTCAAGCGAATAGTCTTATTCTGGAAATTAACAACCCCTTTTTCAAAGCTAACCGTAAGATATGGATCTAATTTTTTAAATTGAGCTTCTATTATCTCTAAACCTACTGTTTCAGTAACAGCTCTGGCAACTAACCTAGGAGGTACTGTTAATCCTTCTTAAGATTGAGATATTAACCTTTTTTGCTTTTTTGAAAAATCAATATCAATAACCATAAATTCATTAGCTTGGGCTTGATTTTTAACACAGTAAACCACCCTTAAAGTATAACAATCTACAGCATGAATACTGACAAAATTTCCGTCATCTTTATAAATTGTCTGACCTACTTCTCTTTTGACCGGTAGTATAGTTTTTTGTTTTTTTCTCCGCCTCTATCTCAAAAGAAAAAGTAGAAAATCCAAGATTTTGTTTCAGTTTCGCAGAAGCCCGAATAGATTCTTCTGATCCTTCTTCATAATCGAAAAAATCTGCAACTAATTGATTAAACTCTGAATCATGATTATCTTTATTTTTTCCTTTAAGATTATATTTTTCAAAATAGCTAAAATAATAAATGGACATTCAGAATTATTAGCTCGACCTATCATGATATCTCTTTGTAATAGTAATTTTTGTAATGGAATATGAGGTTGTTTAAGCAACTCTCTCTGTTTTTCTGTAAGATAGCCAATTATTTCGCAATAATCTATAAGATTTGGATTAAGATTTTGTGATATTTGCAAGCTCTGATATTTAAAAGTCCATCTCCATCGTTCTGAAGCGATAGTAGACCTAAATCTTGAAATCTTTTAAGCTCTAATAAATCATGAAGAGGGTTTGATGGGAAATTTGTAGGGATTAATTCTTCTAACGGATAATTTTCTTCGCCGTGATATGTGATGATTCTGCTAGCATAATTAAAAGATTATGGCAAAAAAAGATTCATTTTAAAATCATTTTTGATTTGTTTGAAGTTTTTGGCTTTCTTCCTTTAACTTATCTAATATTTTTTGGCTTTCCTTTCCTTCTGGCAAATAAGCTTGACCATAATTTCTAATTTTAATTGGGGTGAATTGAGCGTCAATCAATTTATTTTCATAAAAAATATATTTGCCAATTATTCCTTGTTTGGTCTCCTCACTCCACTCCTGATCAAAAACGAAATTACCATGAGCATAAGTGATTAATTTATCGTGATAAATTTCTACTGGCTGAATCCAGTGAGGATGATTGCCAATAACCAGATCAGCTCCATGATCAATTGCAAAATGAGCCAGCTGCCTATTTTCTTCCTCCGGCTGAGGCATATATTCTACACCCCAGTGAAAAACAATAATGACAATTTGAGCTTTTTTCCGAGCTTCACTCAAATCTTTTTTAATTTGCTCTTTGTCTATCCAGCTGATGCCATTTTCTTTATAGCCAATTTGATTATAGGATAGAAAAGCAAAAGTGGTATTTTTAATCTTTTGATAAAAAATATTATTATTACCAATAAAATTGATATTATTTTTTTTAAGTATATCTAAAGTTTCATTAATTCCATCGATTCCATAATTTCCAAAATGATTGTTAGCAACATTAACTAAATCAATGCCCGCCAGTTTTATGCCTTCAAGATGTTTTTGGCTCCCACAAAAAACCATGCCTTCATTAATAACTGGACAATTTGCAATTAACGGGCTTTCAAGGTTAGTTAAAGTTAAATCTGCGTTAGCAGTGATTGAAGCAACATTTCTGACTGGCCAGGTAAAATCATTCTTTTGTGTGGCCATGAAATTAACAGATCGTGCTGGAATATAATCACCGGTAGCAATAATTGTAATTTTTTGCTCGGCAGAAAGAGTGGCTGTCCAATCGTGATTATCAGCAAAAATTTTGTCTAAAGTAAGATGTTCCGGAATATATAAAACCTTCTGATTTTGAGTTTGAGTAATCAATTTGCTTAAAGGAGAAAGAGGTTTTTGTTTTTCTTTTGGGAAATTTATTGAAATAAAGAAAAGTAAAAAAGAAAAAAATATTATTGAAATAAGAATTAGAAATATTTTTCTCATAAATTAATAACTATATATATCAATAAAAATATATTAAAGATATTATGTCTTTTTTTGAAGAGAAAATCTAGAATTAATTATTTTTTATAAAGCAGACTGACGTATTCATCAAACATTCTGGTAGTGCTAAATTGTTTGCTTAACTCAATCGATCTTTTCATCATTTTGAGCCATCTTTGGGGAATATTTTCTGGATCTCTTTCATAATATAAAGGGATAATTTGCGTTTCTAGAATATCATAAATACTACTGGCTGTATTTTTAGGATCAATGACAAAACCAATGCCATCCCAATCAACCTCATAAGACCAGCCGTCAGGAACAGTAAAATGTAAAACACCATTGGAAATTGCTTTCATACCAGAAGTACCACTGGCTTCCATACCATAAACTGGATCATTGAGCCAAACATCGCTGCCTTTAGTCATCATTTTGCCAATATCAATATTGTAGTTTGGAATATAGATAGCATAGCCATTTAATTCCCCTTGCATAAAATTAATAGCTTCTTGTAAAATCATTTTACCTCTAGTATCCAGAACATGAGCTTTGCCAGAAATAAGAATTTGGATTGGTCTAGTCGGATCTTTAACGATTTTGGTAAGTCTATCTATATCCTCAAATAATTTATTAAGTTGTTTATACTCCGCAATTCTTCTTGCCCATGAGATTACCAGTCTTTCCGGATCATAACCAAAACCGGTTTGTTGTCTGACAAACTCCATTAATTCTTGTTTTTTCTTTTTATGCACAAACCACAGATCAGTTTTATCTTTATTACAGTCTCTAATTTCTGGATCTTGCCAGGTTGGCATATGAACTCCATTAGTGACATTACACCAGTTGTATTCTGGCCATGATTTTTTGGATAATTCTGTATGTAGCTTACTGACGCCGGAAGCCTTGCAGGAAACATTCAAAGCAAATCTAGTCACCACAAAATTTTCTGCGTTATTTTCCATACCTGGTTCTAAAAGTTGATCAATGCTGATTCCCATTTTATCAGCATAATATTGTCCATACATACGCAAAAGGTTGATATTATAGCCAGGATTACCAGCTCCCACCAAAGTGTGATTGGTATAAACAGTTTTTTCTCTGGCTTTTTTGGCTGCTTCTTCATAAGTTAAACCGCCTTGATCCATAAAATGACGAATCAGTTGCCAATGTAAAAAAGCCGGTCGACCTTCATTAATATGATAAAGACTAGGATGAATATTAAGGGCGTGCAAAAGTTTAACGCCACCAATGCCTAAAATTAATTGCTGTTTAATAATTGCTTCTTCTGTCCCAGAATAAAGTGCATGAGTAATATTTCTTTCTTGAAGTAAATTCTGGTCAGTTTCTGTATCAAGAAGGTATAAAACATTACCATTACGTAAAGTTTCTTTCCAACATCTACACCAGACATCAATTTGAGTTAAATGAACTTTAATAAACAACGGCATTTCATCGATATAAACATGCTCAACTCCCTCTGATAAAGGGTCATAATGAAAATCTTCTTCTATTTGTCTTCCATCATCATCAACTTTTTGTTTGACACCTTCTCCACGATACAAAAGACCAACGGCAATTAAAGGAAATTTACGATCATCAGCTTCTTTGATTGTGTCGCCTGCTAGAATACCTAAACCGCCAGCATAAATAGGAAGACTGCTTTTGAGTCCATATTCAGTACAAAAGTAAGCAACTGGATGTTCTGGGCTGATTTCATACATAGGCAGATAAAAAAGTTAAATTAATATATTTAGCATAGCAAAGAAATAATATAGAACACAAGTTGGAGTTTTTTTAAATTTAAAGAAAAATTCTGAACCTGAAAAATATCAGGCTCAGAATGACAAAAATTTAAGTATAAATTAGCTTTTATAAGTAATTTTTTCTTCTTTGATTTTTTTCATTTTATCTTCAATTTCTTGGGCTTTATGACGATAATCAGGATGACCTAATAAACCATAAATATATTGTTTACCGAATTCTACTCCAGGTTGATCAAAAGCATTAACGCCAAGTAGTTCTGCCAGATAAACAATTCCCATTTCAAATAAAATTATTAAAGCACCAAGGTTTTGTTCATCAAGGCATTCAATTTCTAAACAGGCTGAAGGTCTTTCGTTATTAGCCATGGAAAGTCGTGTAGCCTCACATTCAAATTTGATCACATCTTCCACAGGAGTCATGTGTAAATATTCCAATTCTTTAATATCTTTTTCATTGATTACGATTTCTGAAGCATAATGTTTGGCTTTTAAAAACATAAAAGTACTGACCCATTTACCTTGATTATAAAATTGAATCTGAGAATGCTGATCAGCTGGACCAATGGCTTTGATTGGTAAAATTCCTTTACCATCTTTACCAATTGATTCAGCCCAAAGTTGTCTAAACCAGTTGGCAAATAATTCCAAACGGTAAATATAAGGAATCAAAACTACTGTATCAATCTTTTTTTCTTTTTGAAAACGAAAATGAGCTAAAGCAATTTGCCAAGCCATATTTTTGTCCATGGCGGCCTGTGTTAATTCTTCTGCCATTTTATTAGCCCCAAGTAGTAATTCTTCGACATTGATTCCCATAGCCAAAGCTGGTAAAAGTCCTACAGCCGAGAGTACCGAAAATCTACCGCCAACATTATCTGGAACTTCGAGTGTCAAAATATTATTTTTGTTTGCTTCTTTTCTTAAAATTCCTTCTTTTTTATCAGTAGTAAAGACAAAATGTTTTTGCCAATTATTAACTTTATCAGTAATAAATTTTTTAAATAGTAAAAAAG
>JAAZND010000086.1 GCA_012798485.1 Candidatus Beckwithbacteria bacterium
GGCAATTCTTATCTCATCTGATAAGACTGTCACTGTTCCACTATCATCATCATAGGCTGCTAGACCATTTGTTTCTCCTCGATTGAAAGCTACATCAGTAGGCATAGTTAAACTAGTTTCATTCAAAGCATAGATGCGAGGTAAAATCACTTCACTGGTCAAAACATACAAACCTATGACTGCACCCATTGTAAAAAAAGCAATAGCAAAGGTCTGTATTTGAATAAAATTAAATCTAGGAGAAAAATAACGGGCAAAAAACTTACGATAATATTTTTTAGCTAAAAGATGAAACTTATGATTTAATTTATTTTTAAACTGTAATAATCCATACTGCAAGAATTTGTCTAAACTATGGAAATTATCTAAAACCAGTTTCTGTTTTAGTTGTTTTAGCTGGTTTAGCTTGTTTAGTTGTATTAAGATTCTATTCTTCTGTTTTTCAAAACTCACTCTTGGAATAATCTTCACTTTAGATACTACAAAACTCAATCTTGTTAATTTGTATTTGATTTTCCTAGGCAGTTTAATAAACATAGAAATCACTTTTTTGCTAAGCTTTTATATAGTATAAATTCATTTAAAAGGATTTAGAAAAAGATTACAAGAAGCAGTTTAAAAGTTTCCCCCTGCCTAATAAACTCTATAAAAATAGAGGCAAGTCGAGACTTGCCTCTAAAATCTAAACTGAAGCTAAATTCCTCCTTAATTCCCTATTTCCTAAAACCCTAGTCCCTTATTTTCCTATTCTCTCTCTTCCTGCGAATAAACATGCAATTCTACATCTTTTTTGTAAGCAAAAATCTCATTATCTTTAAAAATTAGACTAATCTCTTTTTGAGCGCTTTCCTCGCTATCTGAAGCATGAATCAAATTATTACTTTGACTCATAGCAAAATCTCCTCTTATAGATCCAGCTTCAGCTTCTCTGCCTTTAGTCACGCCGCAAAGTTTTCTCATGGCAGCAATACAGTCTACCCCCTCCCACACCATAGCTACAATTGGTAAGCTGGTCATAAACCTTTGTAAGTCTTTAAAAAATGGCTTATCTTTATGATGAGCGTACCATTTTTCTAAAATTTGTCCGTCAAGCTGCATCATTTTAAGCCCAACTAACTTTAAGCCTTTTCTTTCGAATCTGGCAATAATTTCGCCGATAAGACCTCTTTGAATTCCATCTGGTTTGACTAATACGCAAGAACGTTGCATAAAATAAGGGATTAAGGATTTAAGAAAATAAGGAATTATTTTTAAATATAATTCTTACTGTTAAAACCTAATCTTTTAAAGAATTAATTAATAAATTTAATAATTTATAAACAGAGATAATTTGATCAGCTAGTTTATTATAAGTATTTTTTGTTAAATAGCCTAAATCAAAAGCAATTTGTAATTGATTATCCACTTCAATTAAAGAACCTCTAGAAATATTATAAAAGTTGATTTTTTTTACCCTTTCTTCCAAATCCCTCAGCAAGATTACTTGTAATAGAAACTGATGCTCTTCTTAACTGACTAGTTAATCCAAAAGCTTCTCTTTCAGGAAAATTTTCAGTGATTTTATATAAGTTTAAAACAAAATTATAACCTTCTTTCCAAGCAATTAAATCAGTAAATGACTTTATTTTATCCATAATTTTCTCCTAAACTCTTACATTTTCAAATTCTCATATTCTTAAATTCCTAGATTCTTATTCTTCCCAATTGCAGCCATATTTTTATTTTTTTCAATAAAAAATTTATTAGCAACTCTTAGAATATCACTACTGGAAACCTGATCTATTTTCCTTAAAACTGCATCTATATCTCGAATCTTGTTATCTAAAAGTAAATCAGTAGCATAAAAATCAGCTACTTCCATACTATCTTCAAAACCCAAAAGCATATGCCCTTTAATAAATTCTTTAGCTTTTTTAAGCTCTTTCTCTCCTATTTTTTTCTTTTTGATTTTTTCAAATTCTACATTCGCTAATTCCAAAACTTGTTGAGCTGTATGATGACTGGTATCAGCTTTTAAAGCTAAATATCCAGATTCTTTATAATTATTTCTGGTGGTTCCAACAGCATACGCTAAGCCTCTTTTTTCTCTAATCTCAGTAAAAAAGCGTGAACTCATACCTGAACCTAAAATAGTTGCTAAAAGAAGGAGAATATAACGATCTTTAGATAATCTGCCTTCAGTTCTAAAACCATAAATCAAATGAGTTTGCTGTGTATCTTTCTCAATAATTTTTATTTTGGGTTCAGTCTGCTGAAAAGTAAAACTATTTTCTGTAAAAATGACCTGTTTCTGATTTTGTCCAAAATATTTCAAAACTAAATCATGCATTCTTTTGTCTGTTTTTATTCCTCCGGCAATTGCCAAAACCATTCTATTAGGGCTATACATATAATCAAGATAATCAGTAAAATCTTTTCTCTGTAAATTATGAATATTTTTAGGTAAACCTTTAGTATCCCAGCCAAGACTTGAATGAGGAAAACAGACTTCTTCAAAATAATCATAAATATTAACACCCGGATCATCTTCATACATCTTAATTTCTTCAAGAATTACTCCTCTTTCTCTTTCTAATTCTTCTTTAGGTAAAAGCGGAGAAAAAACCAACTCAGAGATAATTTTTAAAGAAAGATCCAAATGTTCTACTGCTGATTTGACATAAAAACCTGTGTATTCTTTTGAAGTAAAAGCGTTAAATTCCCCTCCAATATTATCAACCGCTACTGCCAAATCTCTGGCTGAGGGAAAATTTTTAGTGCCTTTAAAAACCATATGTTCTAAAAAATGAGAAATACCATTGGTTCGTTTTTGCTCATATCTGGTTCCGGCTTTGACTAAAATCAGAACTGTAGCTGATTTTGCAGAAGGAATCGGGATATAAATGGTTTGAAGATTATTTTTAAAAGTATTAGTTTTGATCTTATTCATAAAAGTAATTTTACTACGAAATTAATAAATTGAAAAAAGGAGAATAAATAAAAAATTTTATAAAAAAACATATATCAAAAAATATCTTAAATAGTTTAATTAATATCAAAAGGTATTAATCAAAATAAATATAGAAGAACAATGAGGATAATAAAATAAAATTAAAACTATTACTTCAAAAAAACAAACTAATAGAAAATCATTTAAACAGTAATAATTTTTATCTTTAGTTTAAAAAAGTTAAACCATAGTTTTAATTAAATATTTAGCTAGTAATAGTTAAATATTAATTTGATCTATTTTAAATAGTTTAAGATATATTAATTTGATTCTCTTTTATCCTTGAAGCGTTAATGAATAAAATTAATAATCAATTCTACTTAAAAACTTGAATTATCTTTAATTTCATCATTATCAATAAAATCAGCTTCTGTTTTTTCATCTTTATTAACTAAAGAAGGAATATCTTCATACTGATCATTTTCTCTTTTTTTTCTCAAAGCCATGATAAAAATAACAGCTAAAAAAGCTAAAAGTAATAAGCCAACCCAAGCTAAAGGATCATTAAGTTGGCTCTTTAAATAATCAAAAAAACTACTCCCTTCATTTTGCGTTTGAGGATAAGGGGTGGGAGTTAAAGTAGGCATTGGAGTTATTGTGGGTCGTGGAGTAGCGCTCACAGTTGCTTCTTTCTTTTTGTCTTTCTCATCTTCTTCTCCATCCCAAACTGGGATTCCTTTTTCTCGGCTTACATAAGTATAACCACCAGAATAAGCCGCAGCTCCATCTGAATAAGCTGATGATCCGCAGCTATTATTAGCAAAAACTACAAAATAATAAAGTGTATTATTTTTAAGCCCTTTAACAATATAATTATCAATATTACCAATATTTGTGGCACCATATTCATCTGGACCTTTATTATCTATCCATTTTTCTCCATAGGTAATACCATAACTATCGGCTCCATCTACTTTTGTCCAGGTCAGCTTAATCTCTCCCGCTTTATCTCCTTTATAAGCTTGCACATTGGTTGGTCTTGAAGTTACGCTACAACCTGACGAAGCTCCTCCTGTTCCTGAATCATCTTCATCATTGTCATCATTAATATCATCAATAGTTAAAGAATTATTTTGCGAACAATTAAGAATATTCCAACCTTGACTACTGATTTCTGAATCAGAGCAAACGATACTAATTGAGCTATCATCATCGTCTTTTGGAGTAAAATAAACACGGGCAATAATACCTTCGCCGTTAAAAGTATCTCCAAGATCTTCTGGCCAAGCAGTAATTTGCATCAAATTATTTTGACTATTATTGCTGACATTATTAAATACTCTATTTGAAACTAACCCAATCTTATACATCTCAATTTCATCAGAATCAAATTGTAAAACAACGGTAGCCCCATCAACGTTTTTCCCTCCAGTATGAATCCTAATTAAAAATGAGCTTTGTTCTCCTATTTCCAGGTCATCATCCTCAAGATCAAGAGTAAAATAAGTACCAGTATTTGGCTCACTAGTATACTGATCTAATAGTTTATCAACTCTAATAGTTTTATTCTCTCTTTGATCAATTCCATAAAAAGAAACTGTAAGGATGAGAACTCCCAAAACCAGCAAAGCAAAAAAGGACAAAAACATTGTCCAAAAACTAATTTTTAGTTGATTAAAATCTTGATATTTTCTTTGTTTCATATTTACTTATGATTTGTTTAATAATCTGAATAAGTTGCTTCTGACATAGCCTTAATCATTAAACTTCTGTCTGTTATACTCACTTTTCCATCGTAATTTAAATCAGCTTTATTCTTTTCTGTTGTGCTTTGCCTACTAAACAGTTTGCTGGCTACTGAATCAATATACTCAATATCATCAGTATCAATCCCTCCATCTCTGTCAATATCGCCAGGCAAAAGAGGTTTTTCTGTCAAATCAAACTCAGTGATTAAATCTGTATCAAATAGATTCATATAAGTCCATTTAACTGGGACATGTTTTTCTCCATTTAAAATAAAGTTTACTTGATCAGGAAGATATTCAATAACATCTAAATCAATCTCTCCCGTAAAAACAGAAAGATCATGAGAATCAACTTCTACAGTTTCATCGCTGGAACTAAATGGGACATTCTCAAAGGTGGTTATTTCCTCTCCGGTCGAAGCATCTTCCACTTCCACATCTACGGGGATAGTTAAATCATCTTCATTAACCCCTAATAGAGTAATCTTTAATACATAATTATTATCAAAAAACGTCTTGAAATTTTTAATTTTACTCTTTGTATATTCTTTAAGAGCAACTAAAGTATTACTCTTATTAAAATCTAGTGACAAACCTTCGTCGTTATTTTTTACAAAAGTATAGGTAGCTAATAAAACTTTATCATCAATTGTTTTACCAGGATTAACAAAGAATGATTGCTTTATATAAGGATAAAGTTCACCTTCTCCTTGATAAACTGGAGAACACGTAACGTCACCATTTTTACAAGCAAATGAATTATAAGTTAAATTGGCATCTTTAAAGTCTAACTGCAAATCTATCCCATTAAGATTACATGGGGAACCTTCATAACAATCTCTAGGATCAACATAAAATTCAACAACAAAAGAATCATTTTTTTTTGGATTTTCATCTGTAACTAAAATCAAATCAACTCCTTCAGGGTTACTTGAAGTAAAAGTTTCAGGTGTTTTTTCTTTAATTTCTTCTTGACTTTGAATTATATTAGAAGATTCATCTGTTATTGACAAATCGACAAAACTCGAAGAAATTAGACCCACAAAAATTGAAATTAAAGCTATTAATAAGCCATTTTTAAAATACTGCGCAAAATAGAAATCAGCTTCCTTTTTCATATTTTTCTAATTATTATCAATTATTAGTTTCATAACTTTCGACAAAAATTTTATAATCTAAGATATTTAAAGCTCCATCTTCATTAAAATCTAAATTAACATTATCTTCTTGACTTTCATATTTTTGTGCCTCATATTCATCAATAAATAGCTTGAAATCTAAATCATTACAAAAATCATCTTCCTTTAAATCACAAAGAGAACTAGAAGCTATACATAATCCATCACTACATGACCCTATTTCTTCATTAAGATTACACAATTGTCCATCTTGATTACTATCTGCTACAAAAGCACAACTATGCTCAGCTCTTTTTTGACAATCTGGAGGAAGAACTGTACGGCAAATTAATCCAGCACAAATCCCATTATCACAATATTCATTGATTCCACAGTCAGAATTTATTGTACAAGCATCTCCTACCACAAAAACTTCAGGTGTTTTTGAGGATCCTGTAGTTGTCGTTAAATTACTAAAGGAAGAATTTAAAATAGAATTCCCAGTAAAAGGTGAAATAGCAATTTGCAAAGAAAACAAACAAAAAGAAACCAAAAAACCCATAAAACCAACAGTCGCTGGTAGATGATCTTTATGGAAAAGCCCTTTGAAATTAGAATTTTTTCTATTTACCAAAGTTTGTTTTCTTGCTTTATGAATTTTATGAGCAGTTTGGACAGAAACCATATTTTTTTATGATTTTATGACTATATTCAGCTTAAAACATAACTAAACACCTTGTCAACTAGCAATTCAGCTAAATTGAACTAATTTTATGAACATATATTGTATTTTTCTAAAAAAACCTGATTTACTAGTATTTTTAAAAATAAATATTTATCAAAAATAATTTATGTGGAAAAATTGAACATTATTTTAAGTTAAATAAACTTAAAATAAGATATTTATACTTGTTAAATAAATAAATTTTAGCTTAAATAATTGTTCACAACTTATACACAATTTTGTGGATAAATACTAAAAATATGTTTTTAGAAAAAAATGACAAAAATTATTCCAAAGCAACTTTATCATTATCCCAAACTAAAACAACATCTCCTACTTCATCGGTACGATAAACTTTTGTTCCTAAATTCTTTAAAAACTCAACTATTTCTTTATCGGGATGTCCATAGCTATTTTTACCAACTCCAATGGTAGCGATTTGAGGATTTACCATTTGTAAAAACATTTGCGAAGAGGAATACTTGCTTCCATGGTGAGCCACTTTTAAAACCAAACTTTCTAAATCTTCATTGATTTTCACCAGTTCATTTTCCACTTCCAAAGGAATGTCTCCCGTCACCAGTGCGCTAAATTGTTGGTATTTAATTTTTGTAACGATCGAAGCTTCATTATCATTATTAAGACCATAGATAGCTAAACTTTTATTTTCATCTTTATTTTTAGGCCAAATAAAATCTACCTCTATTCCATTTATTTTGACTTGGTCTAAATCTTGAACATGTTTAATGAGAATATGCTGATCTACTAATAATTTACTCAAATTAATAGATTCTTCTTTATCAAGGTCTGCTCCATTATCAACAAATAAAGCGATACTATATATAGTAGCAATTTCATCAAAACCACCAATATGATCTTTGTCTGGATGTGTAGCAATAACAAGATTAATTTTTTTATCCCAAAAAGGCATATGTTTTTGTAAACAGCTTAGAACTTGATTATCTTCACCACTATCTATTAAAATTTGTGTAAACCCTTTAGTAATTAAAACAGCATCTCCTTGCCCAACATCACATTGGATAAATCTTAGTTTCTGATCTGGATATTGCTTATAAACATTAAATATAGCAATAAGTATCAAAATATTAACTAGTATTAAATTATATAAACTTTTCATATTAAATAATATTTAAGGTAAACTTATATAATATTTACTCAAAACTAAAGCGAATCATCTAATTTGATTTGTGTAAAGAAATAAAAAATTAATCCCCAAATTAAGAAAACTAAAAACCAAGGTAGGTTGAAAGTAATATTGCCAATTGAGAAAGAAGCAAAAAACTCTGAAACCCAATAAACATAGCCCAGTAAAGGCGAAATTAAAAAAGCTATGCCTCTAGCTAAAGGTAGGAAAACAAAAGAAAAAAATAAGACTATGACCCCAGCATACATAACTGGGGCAACAACTGGGGCAACTAAAATATTGGCAAAAATACTCAAAAGACTAGTCTTCCCAAAAATATTTAACAATAAAGGTATAAGTAATAGCTGAACGGCTAGAGATTGCGAAAAATCAGCTCTTATGAAATCAAGCAAAGAAAAAATCTTGTAACTAGTAATTTTGCTAAAAATCAAATCAAGTTTTCCTCCAAAAACTAAAATTGCTAAGGTAGCAGTAAAAGAAAGTTGAAAGCTAACGGAAAAAATTAAAAATGGATCAAAAATCAACATTAAACTTCCAGTTATTAGTAGGACCCATACGCTAGCAGTTTTGCGACCCATTAGTTTTGCAAGCCACACTAATGATAACATTATTGTGGCTCTCACAATTGGAGCTTCCAAGCCAGCTAAAATAGCATAAATAAAAATTAAAAAAAAAGAAAATAAGTATTTTAAATTTCTGCTTAAATTTTGTAGTAAAAGCATAGTAATAGTTGAAACTAAAATTATGTTTCCACCGGAAGCAACTACCAAATGCAATAAACCACTCTTTTGCATTTTTTCATAGGTCACTGGTGACAAGGAAGATTTAGTTCCTAAAATCATACCAGAAATTAAGTTCGCTTTATCTTCGTCAAAAACCATCACCAATTTCTTTTGTAAAATTGATTTTAAATCTAAAATACAGTTTTGTACTAATATAAAAGGATATTTTAAAATTTGATGTGTAAAACTTTGATGAGAAAATTTTTTAACAATAACAATGTCGGGAAATATCAGCCAATGTTGTAAGTAAAAACTATTTATCACTTGAATTTCTAGTTTGCCAATTATTTTCAGTTCATCTCCTAGTTTTAAACCTATATCAGGTTTAGTTTTAATATAAAAATCATTGATTCTAAAAACTAAGGAATTTTTATCCTGTTTAATTATTTCTTCAACATGTCCTTGTAATTTAATTTTTCGTTCTGGGATTATTTCAAAAGAAGATTGTATATAAAAACTAATTAAAATAGATGACAAAATAATAAAAGAGAATAAAAAATAAAAAAATCTTTTCATATATTTATTAATTTTAACTTAATTTACTGTCACCAACTCTTTGATTTCATCAAAGGTTTTTTCACCAATACCAGAAACTTTTAATAAGTCACTAACAGAAGAATAAGGTCTTTCATTAATAATCTTATCAGCAGTACTTGAACCAATATTAGGTAAACTTTCTAGTTCTTGTTTGCTTGCATTATTAAGATTGATTTTTGTACTATTTTGATCAGATAAAACAAGAGGATCTTCTAAAACCTCACCTTCAAAGGGAATGTATATTTTCTGTCCATCTTGAGCCTTTTGGGCCAAATTTAATTTTTTTTGTACCCATTCCTTATCAGCTTGTTCTAAAATTCCTTCTGCTAAAATCAAAGCATCATTTAACCTTTGTCCTTCTTTAAGAGAATAGACCCCAGGCTTTTTAACTGCACCAGAAATATCTATAAAGATATCTTTTTCTATATTACTTTCTATTTCATTGGGATTTTTTTCAATGATTTCAATATTCTGTTCTTGTTTTTGATAATCAAAAAATAGAAAAATAGCAACAATAATTAAAGAGAAACCTAAAAAAAAGGAAATTAAGCCAATGAGATTATTTTTAAGAAAAATTAATAAAGAAGAATCTGCAGATTTTTCCAAAAAATTATCTAAATTATCAGCCATAAATAAACTAAGTATTTAAAAATTAAGTAAATACTGAGTTTATCTTAAGTATGGCTAACTAAAGAAAAAATATCAAGCTTAAACTTTTAGATAACAAAATTAACTAATTTTCCTTTAACAAAAATTTCTTTTTTAATAACTTGATTTTTTAAATAACTTTTTATTTTTTCATCTTCTTTGGCTTTTGCCAGAACATAATTTTGATCTAAAGTCTTGTCTTTAACCACCTTGATTTCTCCTCTTTTTTTACCATTAACTTGGATAACGATAATAACTTCTTCATTAGTTATCATTTTTTCATCATAATCTGGCCATTTTTGTTGATGAACTGAATTAAATTGTTTTCCATCTTGAAATTCTTGCCATAATTCTTCTGCTAAATGAGGAGCTATAGGAGCAATTAGCAATACTATAGTTTTTAGCGCCAATAACCCATGTTTGCTATTTTCTTCTGTTAAGGGTTTATCAGTAAAATTATCTTCTAAAAAATTAAGATATTTCATAATAGAAGCAATTATGATATTATATTTAAAGTTTTTATAACCATATGTCACCTTCTTAATCGTCTCATGTCTTATTCCTTCTAATTTGCTAATATCAGCCTTTAGATAAACTTCCCCTTCTCTAATTTGATAAAATAATTTAAAAAATCTATGAATAAATTTTTCCATTCCCTGTATTCCACTATCTCTAAAATCACCGCCATCTTTATATGGCCCCATAAAAGATAAATACAGTCTTAAAACATCGGCACCAAACTTAGCAATATACTCATCTGGATTAACAACATTCCCTCGACTTTTACTCATCTTAGCTCCATCCTTAATAATTAAACCATGGGCATAAAAATTAGGAAAAGGTTCTTCAAAATCAAGATATTTTAAATCATGCAAAGCCATAGTAATAAAACGGGAATACATCAAATGTAAAACAGAGTGTTCTGCTCCACCACAATATTGAGAAACAGGCAACCATTTCTTGGTAATTTCAGGAATAAAAGCATTCTTGGAAGCTTCTTTCCTGCTAATATCTCCACCTGCAGTACTAGGATAACGCAAAAAATACCAGGAGCTATCTAAAAAAGTATCAGAGACATCTGTTTCCCTCTGGGCTTTTCCTCCACACACAGGACAAGTGGTTTCAAAAAACTCGGGATGACGAGCTAAAGGAGATTTTCCAGAACCATCAGGTAAATAATCATTAATTTCCGATAATTCTACTGGCAGCTGATCTTCTGGAACTGGATACCAGCCTACCATATTAGTAGAATTTTTCAATTTAGATTTTTGACTAGTAAACCAACTTTTACCTTCTTTAGCACAAGATGGACAATATATCATAGGAATTGGTGGTCCCCAATAACGCTGACGACTAATACACCAATCACGTAATTTATAAGTAGTTTTACTTTTACCGATCTTTTTTGTTTCCAAAGACTTAATAATATCTTTTAAATTATAGGGATATTGTAAATCATTCCAATCTGTTGAATTAATTATTTTACCTTCATCCTTATAATTATCATTCCAATTATCAGGATTAAATTCCCAATTATTTCCTCTTATAACTGGTTTAATTGCCAAATTAAACTTTTTGGCAAATTCAAAATCTCTCTTATCATGAGCAGGTACACCCATTACAGCTCCTTCTCCATAATCCATAAGGACATAATCGGCAATCCAAACCGGAATTTTCTCATTATTAATTGGGTTAATCACATATGACCCAGTAAAAACTCCAGTCTTTTCTTTATTCTCAAATTTTCTTTCTAATTCGGTTTTTTTATTAGTTTCACTAATATAATGACTAACACTATCCTTATATTTTTCTTGAGTTATATTAATAACTAATGGATGCTCTGGAGCAAGGCAAAAGAAAGTACAGCCATGCAAAGTATCAGGTCGAGTAGTAAAAACCTTGATAATATCCTGATAATTTTCTAACTTAAAATACACTTCTGCTCCTTCAGATTTACCTATCCAATTTCTCTGAGTGATTAAAACTTTATCTGGCCAATTTAACTTATAAGTATTATCCAAAAGCCTTTGAGCATAATCAGTAATTTTAAAAAACCACTGAGACATATATTTTCTCTCAATTTCCGTTTTACAACGCTCACAAACTATCTTCTCGCCTTTTTTTTCAGTCTGTTCATCAGAAACAGTGGTTTTACATGAAGGACACCATGTTACGGCAGATTTCTTTTTATAAGCTAAACCCGCCTTAAATAATTGAATAAACAACCACTGAGTCCAACGATAATAATCTGGATTCATCACATCCACAGTATGATTCCAATCAAATATATTGCCAATCATCTTTAGCTGCTGAGTAAAATGTTCAATGTTTCTATTGGTCATTTGTTTAGGATGGACTCCCATTTTAATAGCAAAGTTTTCACTATGAATTCCTCCTGAATCAAACCCAATTGGTTCAAAAACATCATATCCTTGCATTCTCATAAATCTACCATGAATATCTGATCCTGTAAAAGCATAGACATTGCCAACATGTAAACCCTCAGCACTGGGATAAGGATACATCATCAGATTATAATATGGTTTAGTTGCTGTTTTTAACTTAACTCCGTTTAATTTTTCCTCTTCCCATATTTTTTGCCATTTAGATTCGATTTGCTGATGTTTATAAGTTTTCATAAATTTTAAAAGCTAATTACAGATAGCTTTTCCCTAAAGATAGGTATAAAAAAACTCCCTTTACGGGAGTCAA
>JAAZND010000087.1 GCA_012798485.1 Candidatus Beckwithbacteria bacterium
ACCTAACAAGCGACTTGTTTGAGTGGCTGTTAGATCTAAACAGAAACAAGAAATAATCTTTTTCTGTTTATAGTTACTAATTGGTCTATTATGACAAGACATTTAGCTATTTTAACATGCTAAATGCTAGTCTAGACCCTCATTTATATTATATAAGACTTCTAGTAAAATGAAAAATAGAATCTAGTTTCTACCAGTAGTTTTTTTAAATTACATATTCAATATGTTTATTTTTAAAAAATAGCTTAAATCACCTATAATAAATTAGTGGTGTCAAAATACCAAATTAGTGGTGTCAAACTATTGCAAAAGTGGTGTAATTTGTTTTATAGTTAAAATAAGTACAAAAATCATATTGAAAAAGTCATTTAAATATGACTTAATTAATGGTGATGGTTTTTGATGAAAGAATTAATAAAATTTTTGAAAAATGAATAGCTTGCCAAAAATATTCATGATCGGCTGGGAATTTCCTCCAAACAATGCGGGAGGATTAGGCATTGCATGTGAAGGTTTAACTAAAGCTTTGGCTAAACAGCATATTTCCCAAATTTTTACTTTACCAAAAGTACTTCCAATACAAACAGATTATTTAGAGTTTGCTTCTTTAGATGACCCTTTTTTTACTCAACTGCATGTTAATATGAAACTTTACCCAAGCTATGGCGGAATGACAAAAGATCAATGGAATTACTTAGCTACGAAGTCGGCTTTAGCTGGGAATTCTCACAATCTGATTGAACAGGCATACGAATATGCAAATTTGGTTTCCATTTTATCGCAAAAATACGATCATGATCTTATTCATGGACATGATTGGTTTACTTATCCAGCAGCAATTGCAGCTAAAAAAGCTACTGGAAATCCAATGCTAGTTCATGTCCATGCAACCGAATTTGATCGTACTTTGGCTGGCAGTGAAGATCCAAGAATTTGTCGTATAGAATATGAAGGCTTATCAAATGCAGACAAAGTGATCGCTGTTTCTGAATATACCAGACAAATGGTAGCCTCTAAGTATCAAATTCCTTTATCAAAGATAGAAGTCGTCCATAATGGTGTAGATTTGCAGAAGCAAAGATCTTATTATATTTCCAATGAAGAATTGGATCTGTTTGCTAGAGGTCACAAAATTGTCGTTTTTGTGGGTCGGCTTACAAGCCAGAAAGGCCCTGATTATTTTGTAAAAATTGCTGAAAAAGTCTCGCGTGCAGTTCCAGAAGCTTTATTTGTGATTGCTGGAAGCGGCGATATGTATAGACAAATTGTGATGCAATCCGGACAAAGTCGATTAACTGGCAAACTTTTATTTTCTGGATTTTTGAGAGACCGACAAAAAGAATTTTTATATCGACGCGCTGATTTATTTATTATGCCCTCAATCTCTGAACCTTTTGGAATTGTTCCTCTTGAAGCGGCTGCGGCTTTTACACCAGTTATTATTTCTAATCAATCTGGAGTTAAAGAAGTTTTACATTCGGCTATTTGTGCTGATTTTTGGGATACTGATTATATTGCCAAAAAAGCGATAGAAGTTTTAACTGATCCTCTTTATTCTTACTACTTAAGAGAAAATGGAGCAAGAGAAGTAGAACAAATCACTTGGGATAGAGCGGCAAGTAAATGTATTAATGTTTATCAAAGCTTACTTTAAACTAGATCCTGAAATAAATTCAGGATGACACTGATAATATGGCTGGTATAAATTTTTATTTTCATGTACATCAACCTTTTCGCCTCCGCAAATATAATGTTTTTGAGGTTGGAAATAATCATGATTATTTTGAACATCCAGAAACTGGTCTTGATAAAATAGTGATTCAGAAAGTGGCGCAAAAATGCTATTTGCCCATGAATAATTTACTTTTAACTCTTCTTAACCGTTATCCCAATTTTGCTTTTAGTTTTTCTATTAGTGGAGTTTTTATTGAACAATTGCAAAAATATGCGCCTTATGTTTTAGAAACTTTTCAAAAATTGGTAGCAACCGGCAGAGTTGAGCTTATTACTGAAACTTTTTATCATTCTTTGGCTTCAATTTATTCTAAATCTGAATTTTATGCGCAAATTGATGCTCATAAAGGCAAACTTAAAGAAGTTTTTGGTAAAACTCCCAAAATTTTTCGTAATACTGAGCTGATTTATTCCAATGAAATTGCTAAGCTGGTTTATGATTATGGTTTTCTTGGCATGCTGTGTGAAGGAGTTGATCGTTATCTTTTGTGGCAAAAGCCAAATTATATTTATACAGCCAAAGATTTACCAGATTTTAAATTACTTTTGAAAAATTATAAATTATCAGATGATATTGCTTTTCGTTTTGGACAGAGAAGCTGGAGTGAATGGCCTTTAAAAGCGGAAAAATATCAAAGCTGGCTTAATGATGCCGGAATTGATAGTGATGTGATTAATTTATTTATGGATTATGAAACTTTTGGCGAACATCAATGGGAAGATACAGGCATTTTCTTTTTCTTTGAAAAACTAGTGGACTATGTTTTAGCTGAAGGTAAACATTTTTTCACTACTCCTTCCAAGTCAATTGAATTGTTTAAACCTAGAGGAACTTATGATGTTCCGGAATTGACGTCTTGGGCAGATACAGAAAGAGATTTGACCGCATGGAGAGGAAATTCCATTCAATGGGATAGCTTGGAAACAATCTATGAAATGGAACAAGCTATCAAAGCCACAGCTGATCCAAGATTAATTCATGATTGGCGACTTTTACAAACCAGCGATCATTTTTATTATATGTGTACCAAATGGTGGAATGATGGTGATGTTCATGCCTATTTTAGTTCGATGGAATCCCCTTTTGATGGCTACGAAAGATTTAATAACGCTTTGGCAGATTTAAGATGGCGCTTAAATCAATATCAAAATTAAAAATTATCTGCTAAAATAACCTTGTTTAGTTGATTAAATTTTAAAATTTAACTTGAAAAATATTTGTAATTTTTCTTTTTGAATTTTAAATTTGTAAAAATGCCTATTAGATTACCAATTCAAACTGTAGAAAGCTGGCTGGTAGATTGCGATCCATCACAAGAATTTGTTTGCATTGATGGAAAAAGAACCAGAAATATCAAAGATTTAGTTAAAATTTTTGAAAAAATGACTCCTGAGACTTATCTTTATCATGTCAATAAAGATAAAAATGATTTTGATAGCTGGGTGGAGGGCGTTTTCCATAATGGACATTTGGCTGCCAATTTTCGTAGCGCCAGATCAAAGAAAGAAGCCTATCAATATGTCAAAAGGCATTATGAGATGTTAATGCGCAACCTTCGTGATTTTAAATTGAGAGAAGAAAAGAGAAAAAGAAAATAAAAATTTGATTTTCGTTAAAAGCGCTTTGTCAAAAGCGCTTTTTTTATGATGTAAAAGATAGTTTTCATTCCTTTTTAAACTAGATTATAATTTTAACTATAAATAATTTTTATAACATGAAACTATTTTTTTATTATTTTAAAATTTTTATTTTTATTTTGTTTTTTGTCTTCTTTTGTAAAACTGCTGTTTTTGCTGAGGAGGAATATTCAACCTCTTTTGATATAGTCTACACTGTCAACGAAATCGGCAACTCTCACGTTCAACAAACTATCAAGCTTAAAAATAATCTTGATAATATTTACATTCAGGAATATTCAATTGTGATTGGTTCTAATCAGATTAAAAATATTACTGCTTCTGATAATTTTGGCTCTTTAGATCCTAAAGTTGATGTCCAGAATAATTCCACTTCCATCGATTTAACTTTTGGCGAAAAATTAGTAGGCAAAGATAAACAGCGTGAAGTGCTTTTGAGTTTTGACACAGTTGATTTTGCTACTGTGAAAGGTCAAATTCTGGAGGTTGGTTTCCCTCTTTTTGCCAATAAAGAAAATTTGAGTGAATACAATGTTCGTTTTTCTGTGCCAGCTTCTTTTGGCGAGATTACTCAGATGAACCCGCAGGCTGATTCTTTTTCCCAAAGTAATGGTTATTATCATTATGGCTTTTCTAAAGGTACTCTTTTAAATAATACCAGCATTTCTGCCACTTTTGGAACTGAACAGATTTATGATTTTTCTTTGCGCTATACCATCGAAAACACTTTAGATTCCAAAGGCAAAACAGAAATTGCCTTACCTGCTGATACCAATTATCAAAAAGTTTTATATAGTCAAATAGAACCAGCTCCCCAAAATGTCTATGTTGATGAAGATGGAAATTGGCTGGCAGAATATTTGCTTTCGGCCAAATCATTTTTGCAAGTGACAGCCAAAGGGCAAGCAAAAATTTATCTTCAGCCTTTGGATAAATTTCAAACAGAGCTAAGCAGCGGACAAATACAAAATTTAATCAAAGCTGATCAATATTGGCAGGTCAATGATCCTGAAGTTGTTAAGTTGGCACAAGAGCTTAAAACCCCCAAAAATATTTATGACTATTTAGTCAAAAATTTTATTTATGATTATGGAAGACTGCAAACAAACACAGAAAGATTTGGTGCAGTTAAGGCTTTACAAAATCCAGAGAGCGCTATTTGTATGGAATTTACTGACGCTTTTATTGCACTCAGTCGAGCTGCGGGAATTCCGGCAAGAGAACATAATGGTTATGCTTATACTCAAAATTCAACACTGCGACCTTTATCCTTCTCTCAAGATGTTTTACATGCCTGGCCAGAATATTATGATAGTCAGAAAAAACAATGGCTTCAGGTTGATCCGACTTGGGGAAACACCACCGGCGGTTTGAATTTTTTTGATAAATTTGATTTGGACCATTTCACCTTTATTACTCATGGCAATGAAAGCACTTATCCGATCACGGTTGGTTCATATCGAACCGATTTTACCAAAGGTAAAGATATCGAAGTTGCTTTTGGTCAGACTTTTGATCCAGTCAAAAAAACTCAACTTGAATTACAGTTTTTAGAATCTGGCATTGTCGGTTTACCTGTCAATGGAACTTTAAAACTTAAAAATATTGGCAATAGCGCTATTTATGATGAAAAGTTGTCAATTGTGTTTATCAAAAATAAAGAAACAATTTTGACTGAAGAAAAAACTATTGATATTTTGCCTCCATTTGCCAATTGGGAAATTCCCATCAATTACAATACAGATCTGTTTGAACAAAGCGGCATTTACCAGCTTCAAATTCAGTTTATGGATCAAAAAGTAGAGAAAAGTTTCAACCTTAAATCTTATCTTGGATTCTTAGGAAAAAAGAAGACAGAAAGAGTTGTCAGCCAATGGACAGGAAATGAACAAGCATATGTTTTGCAACTGGGAGACAAAAACAGTTTTAACTTTTTTGATTTGATGAATAAAAAAGATGAAGTGATAAACATTTTATTTATTATTCTAGGTTTTTTAATTGCTATTTTAATGAATAGAATATTGCTAAAAAAATTTGCTAAAAAAACAATCAATGAAGAAAAAATAGATTTACTTTTGCAAAAAAACGGAAAAACCGACAAAATAGAAAATTCTCATAGTTTATAATAGCCTCATGGTTATCATCCAATCAATTTTTACCAAAATCCAAAATGCTCCGCAAACTCCAGGCATATATATTTTTAAAAACCAAACTGGAGAAGTTTTGTATATCGGCAAAGCTATTAATTTAAAAAAAAGATTACTTTATTATGCTAAAAGTGAAGAAGATTTAACTCCCAAAACTGCCAATTTTCTTGCTCAGGCGCGAAAACTGGAATATGTGATTGTAGACAGTGATCTTGAAGCCATTCTTCTGGAAATTAATCTTATCCGTACACTTAAACCTAAATATAATATTACTTCTAAAGACGATAAAAGACCTTTGTATGTCCAGATTACCAATGACGAAATTCCGCTTGTCAAAACTGCCAGAATGGAAGTTAAAGGTCAAGGTGAATTTATTGGCCCCTTCCCTTCAGCGCAGAAATTAAAATCAATTTTAAAGCATTTACGAAAAATTTTTCCTTATCATTCTGCTTCGCTAAGAAGTAAAAAATCAAATTTGTACATCGATTTAGGTCTGGCGCCAAATTTGCTACAAAATCAAAATGCCAAATTACTTAACAAGAACAAGAAACAATATCAGAAAGATTTGCGCCGGCTTCGACTTTTTCTCAAAGGTAAAATTAAAAAGGTGATACAAATACTTGAAAAAGAAATGAAAGAAAAGGCTTTAAAACAAGAATATGAAAAAGCTCAAGAATTGAAACAACAGATCGAAGCCATCCAAGATTTACTTTTGCCCAGTCCGCAAATTGGTCAATATTTAACAAATTATAGTTTAAAATTAGAACTGGCAAAATCCCAGCTTAAAAATCTTAGTCAGTTTCTTGGAATTGATGAAATATATCGAATTGAAGGCTATGATATTGCTAATACTGCTGGAACTAATGCGACTGCATCGATGGTGGTTTTTGAAAAAGGATTGCCAAATACGTCGCAATATCGTCATTTTAAAATCCGAAAGCTTGATAAGCCAAATGATCCCTTAATGATGGCACAGGCTTTACAAAGACGTTTTACTCATCCAGAGTGGGCAATGCCTGATTTAATTCTCCTTGATGGTGGAAAAGGACAGCTTAGTGTGGTTTTAAAAAATTTACTAAAGTTAAATATTCCTATTATCGGTCTTACTAAAAAGGAAGAAAAAATTATTATTCCTGATAATCATAAATTTAAAACTATTACTCCTCCATTTGACGCTCCTTACTTACTTTTACTACGGGCTGTAAGAGATGAGGCACATCGTTTTGCAACCACATATCACAAAAAAGTCAGAGAGAAAAAGATGATTAAAAACTAGATACTGTATCATTCTTGCCCCGTAATAAATACGGGGTAGACGCAGGCAGGAATCTATTATAGATTCCGTATGAAAGTCTGCCTGCCGGTAGGCTGGTTCTGAATGACATAGATTGATTTTACTTGGCTTTCTTTTTTTAATTTGTTAAACTAAAAGCAATTAAAAAATTTCTAAATTTTTATGATCAAAAGTTTTTTGAAGCTTTGGCTAAGAAACCTCTTAATCCTAATTGTTTTTGCCTATTTTTATCCTGGATTTTATCTTAAGTCCAATACTGAGGCTTATTTTTTAAGTTCTCTATTTTTGACCTTGATTGAATTTTTATTAAATCCGTTTTTAAAAACTATTGTTTTGCCAGTACGGATCATCACTTTTGGTTTGTTTTCCTGGCTGACAGAAACTTTACAATTGTTAATTCTGGCTTATATTTTGCAAAGTGTAGAATTTAGAAGTTTTTTTTATCAAAATTTTAAAATTCTAGGAATTACTTTTGACGGGGGACAAATTAATCTGTTATTTTCAATTATTGTTGGCAGTATTTTTTATAAATTTTTAAAAGAACTAGTCAAAGCCATTAATTCTTAGTGGTGGTTTCTTCTTTTTTGGTTCCAAAATTTAATAGCTGATAAATAATTGGTTTTAAATAGCTTTTCCTTTTGATATTATAAACTTTGGGATAAGAAATAAAGATGGCTGGACTTTCTTCGAGTAAATATTTTTGAAAATCAGCATAAATTTCTTTTCTTGTAGCTTGATCAAATTCCTGTCTGCCGGTTTCTAGTAGTTTATCAATTCTAGGACTATTAAATCCAGTGATATTAGTATTTTTTTGCGTGGAATGCCAAAAGGCGTATTGGTCTGGATCTGCCGAAATTTCCTGAGAAGCGAGCAAAATTTGATAATTTTGGGGAATACTGTTAATAATTTGGGTATTTACGTTAATTCCTAAAATATCATGCCAATTTTTGGCAATTTGTTCGGCCATATCCAAAAAAGCTAAAGTGGTAGAAATAGTTAAGTTAACGTCTGCAGGATTTTTACCCTCGCCAAAAACTTTAGTAATTAATTCTTTAGCTCTTTCTTGATTATAATCATAAGTTTTGATTTTCTCGTTAAAAGCCCATGAATCTGGGCTGATCGGACCAATAGCTCTACTTTCATCAGAGGGCTTGATAGTGGCGTAAGCCAAACCCTGACGAAAATTTTTATTGCCTAAATTTTGATCATTGTTGTTGATAAATAAAGCCACATATTGGCTTTTATCAATTTTTTCTTCAATATTAAGATATTTAAGCCAGGTCTCATCTTGGGCAAAGGGATTAGTATAGACTTCGCGAATTTCACTAATTTCACCCATTTTAAAAGCCATTTTCGCCATATCAAGATTGGGATAAAATTTGATTTTTTCAGTTTCCCTTTCGCTTTCCAAAGTCAAGCTTTCTAGATAAGAAAGCTTGACTTTAATATCTTTAATTTTATAATCAGAAGTGCCAATATAACCATTTTTAAAAACTGGTTTTTGCAGTAAAGTTGGAAAAGGAGAAAATTTCTCATTCAGTTTAAATTGAATAGTATAGTCATCAAGATATTTGGTTTCTACATCAGAAAAATTATAATTTAAATCCTGAGCTTTGAGTAAAGTTTCATCCTGCCAATAAATATTATCTTTCAGAAAAAAAGTATAAGTTTTTTTGTCATCACTAATGACCCAGTCAGAAGCCAAAATCGGAATTGCAGCCCCATCTTTACCTGTAGCAGTGAGACCTTGAGAAACTTTAAAACTAATATAATCTGGCAGTTCGTTGCTGCGCTTTTGACCAATAAGACCAATAGTAATTGTGGGGTTAGGACGAGGAATAAATGGTAAAATCCAGATCAGCAGGACTGATAAAAGTATCCCGGCACTAATACCAAGAAAGATAATTTTTTTATGCTTATCAACAAAACCAGAAACTAACCACCAAGTTGTTCTTAGAGATTTATTCATAAGTTTAGGATAGCAAAATTAAGCTTAAACTTGAAGCAATAACAAACAAAAAAGCTAAAGCAATTGTTGTTTGGAAAAGAACTTTTTCTCCTCCTCTGCGAGTATGACTGAAATTATTATTATTACTAAAAGTGGCATCAAAACCGCTGTCTTTAGCTTGGAGTAAAATAACAGTTGATAATAAAATACAGACGACAAACTGAATGACTAAAAGAAAATAATTCATAATTAAAATTTAAGTTTTTATAAAAAAATTTAACAACAATATCATAACAAGAAAAGTGGATTTTCTCAAATTAAATCAGTAATCAGTTTTGATTAAGTTATTTATTTTTTTAACCAATAATTTTGATTTATAGTTCCTGATGCACTTATATTCTCTGAGATTGTTTCTGAGACCAAAGGTTTGTATTTATTATTGGGTCTAGACTAGCATTTAGCATGTTAAAATAGCTAAATGTCTTGTCATAATAGACCAATTAGTAACTATAAACAGAAAAAGATTATTTCTTGTTTCTGTTTAGATCTAACAGCCACTCAAACAAGTCGCTTGTTAGGTA
>JAAZND010000088.1 GCA_012798485.1 Candidatus Beckwithbacteria bacterium
AGTAGTGATGGAGAAGTTACGGGCAAATGTACAAACAATATTTGTACTTATGCAGCTTATCAAGATTTATATAAGACATGTGATGGATCTAATAGTTGTGCTGATGGTTTATATTGTGATCCAACTTCTAAACAATGTTTAAGACCAGCTTCTACTCAAGATGGAATACTTCCATCAGGACAAAGACAAATAGATAATGCTAATGAATGGTGGAATCAAAATAAATTCCAATTTGACAAAAATGTTATCAACGGAAGTAATATTGATAACACTATAAGGGGTTGGACAAACTCTGTTGGTTGGAGTTTTGCTGGCTTAATAACACAAGTTGACTCAGATTCAAGTTCTACTAGGACTTTAAATACTTTAAATAATAATAGTGCTATTGGCGTTCTTGCAACAGGTATTTCTACTATGATTACAACCCCTCCCAGCAGTACCACTGAATACATAGCTGATATAGGCCGTAATATTGGGATTGTCAAACCTGCTTATGCTCAACAAGGCATGGGTTGGGATGCTTTAGAACCAGTCCAAAAAGTATGGGCAGCATTTCGTAATATTGCCTATTTATTCTTTGTGATTATTTTTATTGTCATTGGTTTTATGATTATGTTTAAATCCCAAATCGGCCAGCAAGGAGCTATCACTTTGCAATCTATGCTTCCTCAGATTATTATTACCTTACTTCTTATTACTTTTTCTTATGCTATCGCTTCTTTAGTTATAGATTTAATTTATTTTCTTATTTATCTTATAGCAAGTATTTTTGCTACTTCAGGTCTTGCTGATATGAAAAATCTTAGTGCTACCGGTGATGTCAATTCAGCTACACAATTTATTAATAAAAATATTTTTCAACTTTTTGCAGATACAATCCTTGGAGGAACTGTACTTAATGCTGCTGGAAGTGTAAACACGTTAATTGAAAATTTAATTGGAGGAATATTAGGTACTGGATTAGGGTTCTTAACTTCTGTCGTAGTTTATCTTATTTTTGCAATTGCTATGTTAGTATCTTTGTTTAAATTATTTTTCAAACTGCTTTTAGCCTACATAGGTATTATTTTCTCTATTATTTTTGCTCCTTTTATTTTACTAACTAATGCACTTCCAGGAAGCCAAGCTTTTATGAATTGGCTCAAAGGAATTTTTGCCAATGCCTTGGTTTTCCCAGCTACAGCTGCCATGTTTATGCTTGCTTTTGCCTTAAGCGGTAATGGCAATTTGGGTTCAATCGTCAATAGTGGATCTTCAAAATCATTAGTATTGCCTTTTTTGGCAGGAGGAGGGGTTGGAATACAAAGTATTTCCGCTCTCATTGGTTTTGGAATTTTGATGTTTATGCCTGGAGCAATCGAATCTATTCAAAAAGCTATTGGAGTTCAAGGCGGTATGGCTGGCATGATGGGGCAAGTCATGGCACCTATTGCCGCTTCTAGCCAATTCTTTGGTGGCCTTGCTACTAAGAGAGCTGATGTTGGAGCCGTCACTAGAGCCTCAGAAGATAAAGGCGGCTTTATTGGTGCTCTTGCCAAAACTTGGGTTATTTTGCGAGGCCTAGATTACGAAGTCAATGTCAGAAAATCCTTGAGGAGATAATACTTTTCATTTATTTGAATTTTTTTCAACAAAAAACTTCTACAAATTAATTTCTATTTAATATTTATCTATAAAAAAGTGGATAAAATCTAAATTAAGAAGAAATAACTATTTAACTAAATCTCCAAAAATATAATTTAATAAAGATTTACTTGCAGCTAAAAGTGAACCACCAGATTTAATCAATTCATCAACAGCCCATTCTTTCAATTTATAATCTGTTCCTCTCTTAAAATAATGTTTATATTCCTTGATCAATTTTCGTGCGGCTGATTCGGTCAAAACATTGGCATCCACAAATCCTTGGATCATTTCTTCGAAATATTCTCTGGTAATACTGCGAGACGCAAACATTTCTCTGGCAGTCCCGCTTTCTTTTTCTCCAGCGACATTATCACTTTCCAAAATAGCATGACTGCCAATAAGAATATTTCCTTTTTTTGTTATTCTCATACCTAAATGTCTCAAATCTTCCTTTTCATCTTGTGTCATATCACTTTCCTTAATGGTTCTATGAGTGAAACCATAAGTATTGTCTCCTTCTATTTTGATTTTATGTCTAGTCACTAAAGCTTTATTAGGTACAGTCGCTTCAACTAAACCTTTAACCCAACTTTCGATAAAATCATAATTTGTCTCGTTATCAAAATGGCCCATCGCTCCTGAAACTTCTTTGAGCTGTTTACCATAATCAACTGCTGCTTCTGCTACTGCCTCTCTAATTTCTCTACCGCTAGAAAATTCCAATATAGAAGCATTACATTTATTCAAAATATCCATCATTGGATTGATATTCTTACTAAGGCTATTAAGATAATAAAACCATTTAGAAAATTCCGTAGTATCGATATTTTCATGAGAAAACATCAAGAAATTAAACCCAGTAAGACCCAAAACAATTCTTAATCCTTCCACACCTTGCAATTGATTTCTAGGATTTGTAATAAAAGCCTCAATTTCTTCTTTACTTTTACCTTGTCTAAACATCCCAAGTTTAATAGCATTGGTAAAGTCAACTCCCTGCCAAATTCTGGCAATTTCTGTCTTTCCATAGACAGCCTCCAAACCGTCAAGTTTATCTCCAGCTAATGTGGCATCAGCCATTTCTCCAGATTTATCATCTTTATATTTCATCATAAATTCCAGTTTAGCTTGAATTGTACTTAAGTCGTGTCTTTCTCTAGTGATTGGATTAATAAAAGTTGTAATCAGCTTGCCATTTCTATCACGACAAGTCCCAGCAAGAATATCCTCTGCCAGTTTATATTCATCTCTAAGGCTAAAACTGCGCAGTAACCAATCCAATTGTTCTTTTCTTTTGTCTAAAAGTTCTGGATTTCCTTGTTTAATATTAAAAATTTCGACTACTTCTCCTTTGTTTTTTCCATATAAATCTGCCAAATCGCCATCCAATAATTTATAAACAAAATTACTGTCTTTAATCAACAATGGATGCATTTTAGCTAAAGCCTCACCAAAAGGAGTACGATACATACCAGTCAAATATTTACGCATTACAGCAAGACCGATACTATATTTTTCAGCATAAGCTTCGGCATTCAAAACTTTACGCAATTGATAAGGAACATAACTTTCAAATCTAGGATCAAGTAAAAGTGAAACTCCAAAAATAGACATTGCTCCTTCTGTGGTTCTTAAAAGTCCCTGTAAAGTTTTTTCCAGATCATCATAAGTTTTCAAATGTTGTTCTTCAACTTTGTAGTAGCTTGACATATCAGAGTAAATTGGTCTTTTTACTCCAGTTTCTTTATCTTCATCATCAGTCCCTGGAACCTTAGGAGCCAGTAAGAATAAATTAATACTTTCTATCTCTTGTGCAGGATCCAAGCCTAGCCTAGCTTTTAAAAGTTTAGCAATAATATCTTTTTTTGTGGCTGCTCTTTCTTTGAAATCATTGGAAATAAAACCAATATCAAACTTTTGCATGATTTCATCCCAGACATCAGCAAAAGCAATTCCGCCTTTTAAAACTTCTCCTCCTTTTAGTTTAACTTCAATCTGATAACGATGATGAAACATCGTGTCCATGTGTTGACTCTCAAGTTTCAGATTTTTGATTAAACCAGCCATATCTTCTACACTTTCTAATGCTTGGTTCACGGTTTTCGAATCTAATTGAGAAAATCTTTGCACAGCTTCATACAAAGGTTTATATTCTTTGTAATTTCCAGCAATAAGAGCTGATAAAAGTCCGTTAGGAATAGAAGAAGCAAATTGATTGCTTGGTTCTGTGAGCCAATGAAGCAAAGCAGAGTTAACTCTATCATCCAATCCTTTTTTCCCTTCCTTGTCTTGAATTTTTTCAAATTCTCTAACTTTATCTGCCAACTGCCTCATCATATAATCAGTCATCATCAATCCTTCCTCGGTGCTTCCTCCTTGTTGAGCTACAAGCTGTGCTAATAATTCAGGATTATTTAAAATGGGATTAAAATCTCCAGTTGGATGACCTGCTGCTTCCCAATCCATAAATCTTTGATATAATTCTGGCTCTGATGTTTTTAATTTTTCTTTAAGTTGAGGATCTGCCTTGATAATCTCATAAATCCGGCTCATTACTTGATTATCTCTAGCTTCAGCTTGAGTTCTTTTTCTTTCTACTTCTTCCTTTCTTTCTCTGGCTTTTTGTTCTTCTGGATCTTTTATAAATTCCAAGGGACTAACTCCAAGATCAAACAAAGCATTCATTATTTCCGGCTCTTTTTGCTTAACTAATTCCTTCTCTTCTTTTGATAAAGTTACAAGCCCTAAATCCATAAAACTTTTAAGACGGTTAATAGCTCTCAATCTTTCTTTCAAAAGCTCTACTTTGACTTTTTTATCATCACCGCCAAGGATATCTTTAAGACTTGTTTCATGAGCATTCAGAAGATCTTTATTCCCGGTAATTAACTTAAGAAGAATTTTAACAATAGCGGATAAATCTTTTTCTTTTTCTTTTTTTTTATTTACTTTAGGTTCTGTATCTTTTTTAACTTCTGGTTTCGCCATATGTATATTTTATCATAAATCAACTAAAAAAAGAAAATTCCTGAATTCTAAGTGTAATCGCAACACTTGCTATTTTTTAACTTTTGTAATTCTTCATCAAACTTTTCTTTAGGAGTGTAATAGTTAAGACATTTTCTAGGTCGATTATTTATCTCCTCTAGTATATCAATTAATTCATC
>JAAZND010000089.1 GCA_012798485.1 Candidatus Beckwithbacteria bacterium
CATCAACATTAAGGTTAGTATCAATGTCAGTGGATCCAGTAGTATGCAGATCATTGTTAATAGTAGTGAGTCCAGCTACCGTTAAACTGTTATTTAAGGTAGTTACTCCCGCTACATACAAAGTGGAGTTTAAAGTGGCAGTAGCATTTAAAGTAGTAGTAGAACCAACAGTTAAACTAGAATTTAGCATCGTAATACCATTAACGTTAAGATTATTGTTTAAAGTGGTAATATCATTTACAGCCAGAGTGCCATCAATAACTGTGTTTTGAGCAGTTAAATCTCCGTTTAAAAAACTATCCCCTTGAACATAAAGTTTATAACCAAAAGTATCATTTGTACCTAAAGCAATATTATAATTTGAGTCATCTGGATAAAGATTGTAATCAGTTACAGTCCAAGCGCCAGCAGAAGTAGCTAAATTTTGCCAACTAGCATTTCCAGTTGCATCAGAAGTTAAAATATAGCCAGCTCCTGCTCCCTTAATAATTTGTAAGTTTTGAGTAGACAATGTCCCAGATGTGGATAAATCCCCGGTATCAATAGTGAGAAAACCATCAGTCAGAGTGGTAATATGAAGTTGTCCATTAATATTAGCTTCACCATTAACATCAAAGAAATATTTGGGAGTATTCGTCCCAATTCCAACAAAACCACTAGTTTTATCAATAAATAATTGATCTGTATTAAAGGAAATATCTCCATTAGAGCTAAAATTAGTTGTACTCCCATCTAAACTAATATCACTATCTGATATATATAGATTACTATTGATATCTAAGTTTCCATTAACTGTAAGTGTATTTCCAGCATCAAAAGTATCAGAAGTATCTGATCTTAAAAATTGAGATGAATTAAGACTGTCAAAATACTCTGAGTTATTAACACCTAGATCATTAGGATTTTTCCAGGCAGTGTTGCCATTAGCATCAGATACTAAGAGATAGCCATTATTTGCACCAGTGCTAATTTGTAAGGTGTTGGTACTAACTTTACCACTAGAAGTAATATTTTGAGAGGTAATTAAATTATTAGCTTTAATATCTCCACTTACATCTAAAGCTGTTTGAGGATTGGAAGTTCCAATACCAATTTTAGTAGCAGTAATAAGAATGGAGTTAAGATTATTAATATTAGCAAGTTGTGCTTTTAAATAATCAATATCTAAAATACCATCAATTTCAACATTTCCTTCTAAATCAGTATTTCCTTTTACATTTAAATTTCCATTAATATTTTGATTACTCACATAAAGCTCATTAAAAGGTTTATTTTCTGTACCCAAAGATCCACTATTACCAATTACTGGGTAAATTTGATTTTGGCTTACATTAATTGTGCCATCACTTCTCAAAGCTTTTTCTTTAAAACCGGTGGCAATAGTCCCAGTTTCTATTTGTAGGCTGTCAAGATATAAAGCTCCGCCTCCGTTTTCACTTTTTAAGTTGATAAAGAACTTAGAAGAATCCGGATTTTCATTTTCAGCAAAACTTTTGTTAAATTTCAACATTCTCCAGGTACTAGTGCCATTAATCTCATAACTTTGTTTTTCATCTCCATAGCCAATAGAAATGGTACTTTTCCCTAGTTGCAGGCTTTTGATATAAGCAGTAAAAGTATAATTTTTACCAGCTTTTAGTTCTTTATAAGTTGGACTTACAATATAGTTTTCTTGCATTTTTGGTTCAATTTTAAGAGCATTGTTACCCGCAAAACTAGTATCTTGAGACAGGTAGGTATTTCCCTCCGTGGCATTACCGCCTAAAGTGTAAAAATCAGGTTGCCCATTGTCGTTTTGTTCAAAACTGGAATTAATGATCAAATTTTCTGTATCTGTATCAATATAACCTCCAGTAAGCCCGCCAGTAAAATAAATATTACCTTTATCATCAACTTTGAAATTAGTATTATTAGAAATAGCATCTTCTTGTTCATTACCAATCTGACTTTCTTTATTTTTTTCAATCTCCTGTAAAAAAATTTCGTTTTGTTTTAGCTGGTTATTAAGATTACTTAAGTCTTGTTTAAAAGGAATAATATAAATAATTAAGAAAGTTATTGATCCAAAAAGTAATAAAGCGATAATGAAAGTAGCAATATTTAATAGAGAAAATATTTTTCTTTTTTCTTGATCCTGTTTTTTCTCTTCTGGATTTTGGTAATATCCGATACCTATCCCTTGATTAGGATTAAGCTTTAAATTTTTGAGAGGAATATTATTACTAATTGCATTTTTTAATTCCTGGAACTGAAAAATGAGAGCAAAAAGAATTTTTTGCAGATTACTATTGACTTGATAAATCTGTTTAGCATTTTTATTAAAAGATGATTTTTCCTGGGTTTCAAGTTTGGCTTTGATTTGTTTAACTTCTTCGTAAGTCTGATTAAGAAGATCATTATCAGCGGCTTTAACTGTGTTGGGATTATTTTTGAGTTCTTGTAAATCTTCTATCCTATAACGTCTGGCATTTCCTAAAGTCCTTTGAGTTTTAATTTTGCTGTTTTTTTCCCAACGACGCAAGGTGTCAGTTGAAACACCTAGGAATTTGGCAGCTTCCGAGATAGTAAACAGTTTTTTTTGGGCAGGCATTCTTTGTCTGTTAATGCATAAGTTTGCATAACTTTATTTTCTACTAACTACTATAGTAATAAAATTATTAATATAGTGTCAATATCTGTTTTAAAAAAGTGAACTTTTTGAAAAAAAGAATTGAACATTTATTAACAAATTTAAATTAAATTTAAATCCTATAATTTTAAATTTATTTACTTTCTTTTTATATCTTAAATAATATAAAGTTATCTTTTTCTATATTTAATTATCTTTATAATTAATTAAATTACTTAATTTATATTA
>JAAZND010000090.1 GCA_012798485.1 Candidatus Beckwithbacteria bacterium
CTACAAATTGAAAGAATTCCTACAGATATTCAAGTACCAAATCAAAAACCACTAATAACTCAACCTCTAGATCTTACTATTCTTCTTAATTTTTCAGTTTTAGTAGATCAACCTGAGTTAAATAATACCATCCAAGCACAAATCATCACTCAAGATAAGGATGGCATAATCAGAATTATTAGTATCAATAGCAAAGACAATTTTTATATTAACCCAGAAAATTACGAGAAGTATTTAGAGCGTTTAGCTCAACTGACTTTAATTCTTAACGATTTGGATTTACAACAAATCAATCCTTTGAAAGATAACTTTACTGAAACATTAATCGAATTTATTAAAACAGGAAAAATCCCTGAAGAATTACAATTTTTAATTACTCTTCCAGAACAACACCCTATTAATATAGAACAACAAAGGATAAAAGAATTACAAGAAGATGCTTTAAAGCTTGTAAATACAGTTTAGTAATTTCCTATAATCATATTATAATAAAAGCTATGAAAACTATTATTCAACGAGTCACTAAAGCGAGTGTGAAAATAGACGGGAAAATTTATAGCCAAATTAATCAGGGTTTATTAATTTTACTTGGGATAACTAATACCGATACGGAAAAAGAAGTTAACTGGTTGGTGGATAAAATTGCTAATCTTCGAATTTTTTCTGATGAAAATGACAAAATGAACCTTTCTGTTCAAGATATCAAAGGTGAAATTTTAGTCGTTTCTCAATTTACTCTTTATGCTGATTGTCAAAAAGGCAACCGCCCCAGTTTTATGGGAGCTGCCAGGCCGGAACAAGCTATTCCGCTTTACGAAAAATTTATTATAAGATTAAAACAAATCGGTATTTCGACTAAAACTGGAGAATTTGGGGCAATGATGAAAGTCGAGCTTACTAATGACGGACCTGTCACTATCGATTTAGAAAAATAAAATTATATGTCATTCCGTACAGAAACAAAGTATTCTGATACGGAATCTATAAAAAAATAAATCTTATTTATAATTAATATTAAGTACTAAGTTAAAAGTAGATTTAAACTAAATACTTGATACTTACTACTTAATACTTATCTTGCAATACCTTGATCCACTTTATGGTCAACTGGAAATAGATGAAAGAGAATGGCAGCTTTTTCAAACCCAAGCTCTCACTCGAATTCGTGATATTTCTCTCTCTGCAGTTCCTCCAGTGGCTACTGCTTCTGGCATGGTTGGTTCTCGTTTTGAACACTCAGTGGGTGTAGCCTATCTTGCCAAAATTCTAACTATGCAAAACGATTTTAAACATCTAGCCGCTGACTTATATTTAGCTTCCCTCTTTCATGATATTGGCAGTCCTCCTTTTTCTCATATTACTGAGAAATTTATGGAAGAGATTACAGGAGAAAGCCATGAAGTTTTTGCTTCCCAAATGCTTTATGCCGAAGATAGCCAAAAAGCTATCAAAAATTATGGAGGTAATCTTGATCATATTTACAAATTAATTATTGGTGAAACAAAACCTTGGTCAGATCTTATTAATGGTTCTATTGATCTTGATAATATTGATAATTCTTTGCGTTGGGGCTTAGCCACCGGTATTTTTAATCATAAATTTTATGAACCAGAAGATATAATTCAAGCTTACGTATGGGCAAATAATCAGCTTTCGCTGAAACTTAATTTTTATCCTCACATTCAAAAATGGGAACTTTGTCGCAGACTAATATATGATGTAGTTTATTCTAATCTTAATCTCATTCCCGAAAGTATGCTTTTTAGAGCCCTACAATTTGCTTATGAGGATAATGAGCTCAAAAAAGATTTTTTCAGCTTTACCGATTCTCAAGCTTTATATTTTTTAGAATATAAAGCTAACCAACTGACAAGAAAACTTATGAAAGATATGCGCTTTTGGCATCTTTATTTACCGGCAGGTAAAATTATTAAGGCTGATACAATTAGTGAAACTGTCAAAACTTTCTGCACAGTATGGCAGGAAAGACAAAAAATTGCTGATATTATCGCTCATAGTTTGGGAGTTAAAAAAGAGGAAGTGACTGTTTATGCTGGCAAAGATCGAGGTTTTAAAAAAATTCATTTACCTTTTATCGGCGACGGAGAAATTGTTGAGCATCAACCTTTACAGAAATTGTTCTGGAGAATCAAAGTTTTTCTGCATCCCAAACACAAAGATAAAGTTCCTGCAGTTCAAGAGTTGTTAGAAAGTATAGTTGGATAATTTATGCATAAAACCAGTAAATCAGTTGGTATTTTAATCATTCAAGATAATCAAGTTTTACTTGTCAGGCATGGCAAAAAAGCCACTCATTAAACTGGAGTTTATGGTCTTCCTGCTGGCAGACCAAAGGAAAATGAAGAATTAATTGATACCGCTGTTAGAGAACTTTTTGAAGAAACAGGACTAAAAACCACCAAAGCAGATTTAATACTTATTCCTGAAATTTATATCGCTGATATCGAGAGAAAAGACGGCATCACTACTTTTTATCATCAAAATTATTACTGCAAAAATTTTACCGGAGAGCTAAAAGCAGATTTTGAAACTATCCCGGAGTTCATCAATATTTTAGATTTAAAACAATATAATTTACTTCCTAATATTGAAAAAATGGTTGATGATTGCCAAAAATATTTGGCAAAATAAATTTTAAAATGCTCATTGTTATTGGCTCCACTAATCCCGTCAAAATTAATGCTGCAACACTGGCTCTAAGTAAAATCTATCCTGATGCCGAATTTAAAGGAATTGAAGTCCCATCTTTGGTTTCTAATCAACCTAAATCAGAGGAAGAAACCAGAACTGGAGCTTACAACCGTGCCCAAGTTGTGATGGAAAAACTGCAGCCTGACTTTGCCCTTGGACTTGAGGGTGGCGTCATGGAAACCGAAGTGGGAATGATGACTACTGCCTGGTGTTGTATTATCGATAAAAATGGAACAGTCAGTTTTGGCGGAGGTATGAATTTCCACCTTCCCCAAATGGTTACCCAAAAAATTCGTCAAGGATATGAATTGGGTCAAATTATGGACGAAATTTTACATGAAAAAAATTGGAAAACCAAAGGCGGAGCGATTGAAATTTTTACCAATGGTATTTTAACTCGAACCAAAGCTTATCAAAGATTAGTTGAACTAGCTATGACTAAATTTGTTGCTTCTAAATATTATAATTGACTTTTAGCAAATTATTTGGTAGACTGCTAAATACATAATTTCAAATAAATCAATCTGGAAATTTTTAGTTTTTTCCTATAGAATATTTAAGTTTAAAACTAATAAACATAAAATATTATGGAAAATCAAGATAAACCTAAATCAACAACATCAGAAAAACTTAAACCTAAAAACATTGTTTTACCATTAGTTCCTTTAAGGGATGTAGTTATTTTTCCTTATTTGGAAATTGTCTTGTCTTTTGGTAGATCTCAATCAATTAAGGCAGTTGAACAAGCAAGCAAAACTGATAATTTAATTTGTTTAGTTGCTCAAAAAGATGGTCAAATATTAAATCCAAAAGAACAGGATCTCTACACCATTGGAACTATTTGTAAAATTGAGAGAATTCTCAAAACCAATAACGAGATTAATGCTCTAGTTAAAGGCATCCAAAGAGTCAAAATACTTAAAGCTAATCTTGGTGGCGATTTTGCCTTGGCTCAAGTTTTACCTCTACCAGATATCAAACTCCCATTAAGAAATGAAGAGGTTTTAATCAAACATATTTCTAATAATTTGAAAAAGTTGGTTAATATGGGTAAAACTATTGATTTTTTAGTTTTTATGAAATTAATGTCTGGAGTCAAAACTGACGAATTTACAGATCAAATCGCTTCCATTTTGGATATCCCTACCCAAGAAAAACAAAAACTACTTGAAGAAATTGATATCAATAAAAGATTGATCAAAGTAGATGATCTCTTACTCAAAGAAATTAAAATTTCAGAAATTGAATATAATATTGAAAGCAAAACTCAAAAGAAATTTGATAAATCAATGAAAGAAGCAATTCTAAGAGAAAGAATGAAAACTATTCAAAAAGAATTGGGTGAATCCGAAACAGAAGATGCTGATCCAGAAGTTGGTGAGCTAAGAAAAAAAATTGCCAAAGCTAAAATGCCTAAAGAGGTTAGAGAAAAAGCAGACAAGGAATTAAATCGACTAGCCAAAATGCATTCTTATAACCCTGAATCAGGTTATATTAGAGCTTATCTTGAAACTTTGGTAGAACTGCCATGGGGAATTATCAGTAAAAACGATGTCACTCATGATAAAGCAGAAAAAGTTTTAAACGACGATCATTATGCTTTGGAAGAAGTCAAAGATAGAATTATGGAGTATCTTTCTGTTATGGCTTTAAAGAAAAAGCAGATTGAAAAAATGCCTAAAGAAAGACAAAATCAGAAAAATACTACCATTCTTTGTTTTGTTGGACCTCCAGGTGTTGGGAAAACTTCTATTGCTCGTTCCATTGCCAAAGCTTTGGGTAGAAAATTTACCAAAGTTTCTATTGGTGGCATTCGCGATGAAGCCGAAATCAGAGGTCATCGACGTACTTATGTTGGTGCTATGCCAGGCAGAATTATTCAAGGAATTAAAGATGTTGGTACTGTCAATCCTGTTTTTGTTTTGGACGAAATTGATAAAATCGGCAGTGATTTTCGTGGCGATCCATCTTCAGCTTTACTAGAGGCCTTGGACCCAGAACAGAATTTTGCTTTTTCTGATCACTATATCGAAGTCCCTTTTGATTTATCTAAGGTTCTTTTTATCACCACCGCAAATACTTTAGACACAATTCCACCAGCTTTAAGAGATCGCTTAGAAGTTATTAGATTTTCTGGCTATACCGAAGATGAAAAATTCCAAATTGCCAAAAAATATCTTTATGAAAAAACACTTTATGGCAATGGACTACTCAAAAATCAAGTTAAAATCAGCGATAAAACCCTTAAAGATATTATTACTTGTTATACCAAAGAAGCTGGAGTTAGAAATTTGGAAAGAGAGCTGAATAAAATTATGCGCAAAATTGCCCGTGATATTTATGCAAATAAAAAGCAGAAAGAAAATGTTAATGAAAAAAATTTACACGAATATCTCGGTCCAATTAAATTTAAACCGCTACTTGCTGAAAAAAAAGACGAAAGCGGGATGTCTACCGGACTTTATTGGTCTTCTGTCGGCGGAGGGATTTTATTCATTGAGGTCGCTCTTATGCCAGGCAAAGGTAGAATTATGATTACTGGTCAACTAGGAGATGTGATGAAGGAAAGCTGTCAGGCTGCCTTAAGCTTTATCAGAAGCCATTATAAAGAGTTAAATATTGATAAAGATTTTGCTTACAAACATGACTTCCATATTCATGTTCCTGAGGGTGCCATGCCAAAAGATGGTCCTTCTGCTGGAACTGCTATTGCTACATCTTTATATTCTGCCATCTCTGGCAAAAAAGTGAAAAAAGATTTAGCTATGACCGGAGAAATCACTCTGCGAGGCAGAGTATTGGAAATCGGCGGCCTTAAAGAAAAACTTATTGCCGCTCATGCTGCTGGGATTAAAACTGTAATTATTCCAAAAGATAATGAAAAGGATTTAGAAAAAATCCCAGAAAAAGTAAAAAAAGAACTTGATATTCATTTTGCTCAACAAATTGAAGATGTCTTCAAAATTGCTTTTAAATAAAAATGAAATTTTAGAACCAAAAAAGCTCGCTTTAATGCGAGCTTTTTTATTAGTAAAAGAAGTTTTATTTTTTATACTTTATTATTGCTAGTATTATCACTTGTCCTACAATGAAAAAAGGCACTGCCAAAATCGCTCCAACTACACCACCTAAAGTCATTCCAATCATCAGAGAAAAAAGCGTCACTAAGGGATTTAGTCCCACTGATTTTTTCATCACCATAG
>JAAZND010000091.1 GCA_012798485.1 Candidatus Beckwithbacteria bacterium
AACAATTTTTCTTCTTTTTCACAAGCTTGAGCAAGTTTTGCCAGTCTTTCATCTGGGACTTCAACAATTCCAACATTCGGCTCGATGGTTGCAAAAGGATAATTGGCCGCTAAAGCCTGCTGCTTTTTCAAAAGCGCATTAAAAAGAGTTGATTTACCAACATTGGGAAGACCGACGATGCCTACTGATAAAGACATAAAAATATATTAGTTATTAATTTGAGTATTTTAACAAAATTTTGATTTATTTTCTCTCGACTTTGATTGTGCATTCAGTCACCAAAGCAGCTACAGCACCAACTGCAGCTAAAACTGGAGCAATTACCACTCCAATGACTCCTATAGTTAAAGGAATAATGATAAGCGTTTTGCCATTTTTATCTAAAATGGTAATTCTTCGCACATTCCCTTCTTTAATCAATTCTTGAACTTTTTCCAAAAGTTTTACGCCTTTGACTTTAAAAGTATTCTGAGTTTTTTTACTAGTTTTAGCTCTAGTAGATTTTTTGTTTGAGCTGGTTTTTCTTGTTTTTGCAACAGACATATTTATTTAATAAATTTTTTAAAAATTTATTAATAAAAAAACTTATAACTAAGTTATTATAGCAATAATTAGAAAAATGATTTAGAGATCTACTCTGACAAAATGTGCTTTCAATCTTGTAGTTAATAAATAAGCTATAAAAATAATACTGGCTGATAATATAAAAATTAAATTAACTGATTTTTCAGCAATAATCCCAGCCAAAACTGGACCAATAATTTGTCCCAAAGAAGTAAATGATTGATTTATCCCCATGATTCCTCCTTGATCTTCAGCCTTAGTCCCTTCTGAAATTAAAGCACTAACAACAGGCATTAGAGGAAATCCAATCAAATTATAAATAATCATCAAAGTTAAAAAGACTAGAAAATTATTTGCCAGTGCAATCAAAGCAACTATCAAGGTGGAGAAAAATAAACTCATTTTTAAAATTTTTTGTTTATTATTTACCTTATTAAGTAAAATTTTAATCCCAAATCCTTGAAGAATAATAGTTAAAAGACCACTTAGGCTAAATAAAAAACCTATGGTAGTTGAAGACAATTCCAACACATCAACGGTAAAGGCTTGAAAACCCAAAATCCAGCTATTTTGTGCAATCATGATCAAAAAATTAATCAGGATAATTGTCCCCACTAAAGGAGTAAATAAAACTTCATACATGACTTTAAATCTAAATAAAGGTTCTTTGACTGAAACTTTTTGCTGCTTATTAGTTTCCTGAAGCAAAAATAAACCAATAATAACTCCTAACAAAGCGAGTCCTGAAGCAAACCAAAAAGGAGCTGATAAAGAAATCTTTCCCATTAACCCTCCTATTGCTGGACCCAGCAAAAAACCCACACCAAAAATCGCTCCTAGCATCCCAAAAGCTTTTGCTCGGTCTTTCTCCTGGGTAATATCAGCCAAAGCTGCCTGAGCTACAGAATTATTTCCCCCAGTTATTCCATCAATAATTCTAGCTATAAAAAGCATGGTAATACTTTGAGCAGAACCAAAAACAGCCAAAGAAATACTACTGCCCAATAGACAAACTAAAAGAATCGGCTTTCTACCAAAACGATCGGATAATCTTCCAAGAATAGGTGTTACAAGAAATTGGGCAATCGAAAAACTGCTAAAAAGCAAACTTAAACCAAAAGGATTAATTCCAAAATGTTCTGAATAGGTATAAAACAAAGGGATAATTGATGCATAACTCAATGCATTGACAAACATAACAATAGATAAAAAAATTAAAGCTTTATTTTTTTGCATAGAAAACTATTATAAAGGAAATAAAAAAGATTTTCATCTCTTTTAAACAAAAAACTCGCCTAAAGCGAGATTTTTTACAAATAAATAAAAATCAAGATTATTAATTAATGCTGATATTTACTGATATTTATATAAATCTTTAGCAAAGCGTTTTAAAGCTTTTTGCCAATGATGAATTTTTTTATAAAGCAAAATTCTATAAGAATTATGTGAAGCAAAAAGTCTTATTTTAGCTTGTTCAGCTTTTTCAATTTCTTGCCTAACTTGGTCTAAAATGTGTTTATTCACCTCATCTCACCTCCTCTCCTATAATTTAATTTAAACTTAATTATATAAAAGTAAAAATTAAAAAATAATGAAATTAGTTAATCTGTAAAATTTTATACTCTATGTTTCCTGACGGAGTATTTACCAAAATTGTATCCCCTACTTTTTTACTTAATAAAGCCTTACCAATGGGAGAATAATTGGAAATTCGGTTTTGTAAGGGATCTGCTTCCAGTTTGCCTACAATTTCAAACTCTCTTTCATGTTTTCCATCTGAAATTTTTACCTTACTGCCTAAACTCACTTGATTATTATCTCTGTGTTGGATAATAACACTATATTTCAAAATGATTTGGAGTTTTCTAATCTGACTATCAATAAAACTTAATTTAGCTCGGGCAGCTTTATAATAACCATTTTCCGACAAATCTCCCATGGCGCGAGCTTTGGATAAATCCACCACCGCTTCTTCTCGATCTTTGACAAGTTGTTCAAGTTCTTTCTGTCTTTGAGTTAAGCCTTCTTTAGTAAGTTCGTATTTAGGTAAATTTGGTTTATACATAGAGTTATTTTTTATTAATTAAAATTTTCCCTTCTTGATCTTTGAGTTTAAAACCCTGGCTCTCTAAATCTTGACGAATTTGATCAGCTTTTGAGAAGTTTTTGGCTTGTCGAGCAAGTTCTCTTTCATCAATTAGTTTTAGCAAATCTTGAGTTAATTTACTCCTAGAAATAATTAAAACTTTACTTTTCTCTGCTTGATATTCAAAATTTTGAATTTTTAATTTTGCATTTTGGGCTAAATTAAGCCCAAAAACCTGATCCCAGTCTAAAAGCAATGCATATTTTTCCTGATCTGATAAATTACTTTTAATAAGTTCCCAAGCCAAAGCTAAAGCTTGTGGCATATTAAAATCATTTTCTAAAGCTTCTACAAACTTTTGCTGCCATTTTTTCTCTTCTTCAGGCTCTGACAAATTTTTATTTTCTCCATTTAGATCTAATCTTTGTTTTAACTCACTGACTATGTCGTATAATCTATTTAATGCAGTCTGCGCTCCTTCTAAACTCTTCCAAGAAAAATTTAGACCAGTCCTGTAGTGTGAGTTTAAAACTAAATAACGTAACGTTAGCGGATTATAACCTTTATTTATTAAATCTCCGACTAAGACATTATTGCCTAAGCTTTTACTAATTTTTTGGCCATCAAACATTAACCACTCATTATGAAGCCAATAATTGGCCGTTTGTCGTCCAAAAGCACCATAAGCTTGGGCAATTTCGTTAGTATGATGAACCGGAATATGTTCTTTACCTCCTGTATGGATGTCAAATTGTTCTCCTAAATATTTAGTTGACATCGCGGTACATTCAATGTGCCAACCTGGAAAACCCTTACCCCAAGGAGAATCCCATTGCATAATATGATTTGGTTGATTAGTCACCCAAAGCAGAAAATCCCATGGTTTTTTCTTTTCGCTATCAACTTCAACTCTAGCCCCAGCATATTGTTGGTCTAAGTTTAAATGAGAAAATTCAGCATAAGCAGAAAATTTAGAAGTGTCAAAAACTAAGCCTGTTTGAGTATGATAAGTAAAACCATTAAGTTCAATTTTTTTAATTAAATCAATTTGCTCTTGAATATGTTCAGTTGCACGACACATCACGTCTGGTGGTGTGATATTTAAAGCTGATAAACTCTCTTTAAATTGTTGAATATATTTATCAGCAATTTTCCAAACCGACAAACCTTCTCTTTTGGCCCCCTTTTCCATTTTATCCTCACCAGAATCTTCGTCCGAGGTTAAATGTCCAACATCAGTAATATTCATCACCCATTTAACTTTAAAACCTAAATAGCGAAAAGTTCTAACCAAAGAATCCCATTGAACATAAGCATACATATTGCCGATATGTTGATTCCAATAAACTGTTGGCCCGCAAGAATAGATTCCTACAAAGTTTGGTTTAATTGGTTTAAAATCATCTAATTTACGAGTGAGCGTGTTATAAAGTTTCATTTATTAATTTTGTCATTTCGAGCTTGTCGAGAAATCTTATAAAGAAAATTCTTTTATTCTTGATCGCAATGACGTGTTATGTAAATTTTATTTTTGCCAAATTTTATTATTATTTTATAAAAAACCTCCATATTTTGGAGGTGCTTTTTAAAAAATTTAAATTGACAACAAAACATCCTCCTTCTAAATATGGAGGTAAATACAAACAAAAACTTGTTTAGAATTAATTGACAACATAAATTAGATTATAAAGGATTTTGCAGAAAACACAATTTTTGTTTTTCTACATTCTTCTTCATTCCGTATTCTCAATTTATCCCATGACTTTTTGTTGCTCAGCACTACGACTTTGCTGGCTTCCTGGAAGTCTTGCCGCTTCTTCTTTTTTCTTTTTTTCTTCTGCTTTCTTCTGCTCTTTTTCCCAAAGTTCCTGTTTTTCTTCTTGGTCACGAGCTACCTCTGTTCCCTCTTGTTGTCCCACTTCCTGCTTACTGATTTCCTGCTGTTTTTTGACTCGATACTCTTGAATTTTATTTTGAATTTCCTCATAATTTTGTCTTAAAATTTTATTTCTTTGCTCTTTGGTTTTCTGTAAGGTAATGTCATCCATGGCTTTAAGCTGATCCAAATCGTCCATTCTGTCTTCTGGTTCTCCTGTTAATGATGTTCCATATAGATCATTGATAAATTGCTGTCTTTGGTTATTTGTTAAAATTTTTTTGCCATACTTTTGGACATCATCCTGAGCTTGTTTTTGTTGTTTATAATTATTCTGCGCTTGATTAATTCCTTCAATCCCCATTTCCTGAGGTTCCTGTTCTAGAGTTTCAAAAGTTTGTTTGGTAATATCGCTGATTCCCATAAGTTTTAATTCTAAATTAAAAAATTTAAAATCTTATTTTCCTTTATAAATAATATATAATTATAATAACAGATTTAAAAAAAAATTATCAATAATTTTTTAATTTTTACTTAATATGATCAGAATTAACAAATATCTTGCAAGCCTTGGAATTGCCTCAAGAAGAAAAATTGATCAAATGATAATCGAGCAAAAAATTCAAGTTAATGACAAATTCGCTCAAATGGGACAACAACTCGACCCACAAAAAGATAAAATTAAAATTGAAAATAAAAATCTAGATACATCCAAAAAGACAAAAAATATCTACATTATTTTAAATAAACCCGCAGAAGTTCTTTCAACTTGTCATGATAACTTTGGTCGCAAAACTATTTTAGATCTAGTCAAAGTTCAAGAAAAAGTTTATCCAGTTGGCAGACTTGATTATAATTCTCAAGGATTAATTCTACTAACCAACGATGGTGAATTAACTAATAAAATTACTCATCCTAAAAATCATATTCCTAAAATTTATGAAGTTTTGATTTTAGGTAAAATTAAACCAAACCAAATTGACCAACTGGAAAACGGCATCGAATTAAATGAAGGTTGGACTCAACCTACTAAAGTTAAAATTATCAGACATTTTAATCCACAAAATTTTAACAAAACTCTTTTACAAATCACTCTATTTGAAGGTAAAAAAAGACAAATCAGAAAAATGTTTGCCTCACTTCACTTATATATTTTAAGTTTAACAAGAGTAGCAATAGGAAAAATAACATTAGGCAATTTAGCTCAAGGCAAATGGAGATTTTTAACCAAAAAAGAAATCAATCTTCTTAAGAAGGCATTGTAGCATTATATAGCTTCTTATTCTTTTTCATGTCTTTTTCTATTAATTCTCTTAAATAACATGATTTAGATATCTTTTTTTCTCGACAGATTTTATTTAAATAATTGACAATGTGTGAATCAATAAAAAAATTAAAACGTACATCAATGTTATCCTGTATCTCCTTAACAGCTTTAGGTAATTTAATTTCCAATTCTTCTAAATTGCTATATTCTAAGATAATCATTTGATGGTGGCAATCAAAAGTCTGGGTAAAATATTGATCTTTCACTGAATTATTACCAAACGTCACAATCACCATCTTATTGATTGATAAAGCATAAGTAATTAATCCACCCAAATTTATAGTCGGGATTGTCACATCAATTACAAATAAATCTGTTTTCTTAACTGCTCGATTAAGCTGACGATTAAAATCTAAAAAATAATTTTGATCTTCTTTCTTAGCCTTATGTATATCAAAATTTAATATAAAATCAGAATTGATTTGATGTTGGGTTGTTCTTAAAACCTGATCGATTTTCTGATAATTATTGAGGTATTTTTCTCTGCCTATCCAGGAGGCTAAAAATAAAATTTTCATAGAAGATTAAGCATCTTTATAAGAATTTCCTTTCATGTCTTCTTCAATTAAACGACGTAAGTAAACTGCTCTGGGCATTTTTTTCTCTCTGGCAACCCAATTAAGATAAGCTACAATTTGAGGAGAAACAAAAAAATTAAATCTTACATCACTTTTCTCTTGAGCGTCTTTTAAACCATCTTTTAACACTTGTTCCAAATCATAATCTGTGTATGGTAATAAAAATAAACGTTCAGAAACTAAGCCTTGAAGGAAAATAGGAAATCTATCCTGTTTATATAAAGCCACTACAGGCTTCCCTTTTTCTATAGCTAAACTTAAAATATGACCAACATTAACGGACGAAGGATAGGAAATTTCAATAACAACAATATCTGCTTGATTTAATTCTTTAATTTCTTCTTTATAAATTTTCTGACAATAAGTACTGTTCCATTTACTAGTTAAAGTCTCTCTAAATAAAACTTGATTATCAAACCATACACCAAGAATTTTCTGTGCATTTTTCTTCAAAATAACTTTAATTCTTTTATAGATTTCCTTAAATTCTTCACTTTGAGCTAAAGAGGCTACAAAGTATATTTTCATAGATTTATTATCTTGAGAGCATCAAGATTAATATTCTCTTCTACCTTCAAACGCTCGAGAAAGCGTAATCTCATCAGCATATTCGATGTCTGCTCCGGTTGGCAATCCTCTACCAATCCTAGAAATAACAATCTCAGGATTATTTTTACCAATTAAGCGTTGGATGTAAAGAGCTGTAGCTTCACCCTCCATAGTTGGGTTAGTCGCAATAATAATTTCTGTAATATTCATTATACCAGTATTTTTTATTCTTGGTAAGAGATCATGCAAATGCAATTCTTCTGGTCCGATATTCTCAAGGGGATTAAGGCAACCATGTAAAACATGATAAAGACCCTTATAGGCTCCACTCTTTTCTATAGCTAAAATATCAAGCGCCTGCTCTACCACACAGATTTTACTTTGATCTCTTTTTTCATCGGTGCAAATTGGACAAGGATCACTTTCGCCAATATTAAAGCAGGTAGAGCAAATTTTAGTATTTTTTTTGAGATTTTCAATACTTTGGCCAAAATCATCCAGTATTTCCTGAGGAACATGTAATAAATAATAAGTCAATCTTTGAGCACTTTTTGGCCCAATTCCAGGAAGTTTTTGAAAATTATCAACTAGTTTTTGAATAGATTTTGGAGCTTTCAAATCAGTTTTTAGGTTTTAGGTGTTAGGGTTTAATTTAAACAGATTTTAATCTATGATTTCTATAATCCCTGAACCCTACAACCTAATACCTATAATGATCTGGTTTATATGGTCCTTTGATCTTGATATTTAAATAATCAGCCTGTTTTTGACTAAGTTTGGTAAGTTTAACTCCGAGTTTATCCAGGTGAAGAGAAGCCACCTCTTCATCCAATTCTTTAGGTAAAGTGTAAACTCCAATCTTATATTTATTCTGCCATAAAGCAATCTGCGCTAAAGTTTGATTGGAAAAAGAATTACTCATCACAAAAGAAGGATGACCAGTAGCGCAACCCAAATTGACTAATCTACCTTCAGCCAAAATATAAATTGCTTTGCTGTTTGAAAAAAGATACTTATCAACCTGAGGTTTAATATTAATTTTTTTGACATTTTTGGCTTTATTTAACTGATCCATTTGAATTTCATTATCAAAATGACCAATATTACAAACAATTGCCTGATCTTTCATTTTTTTCATATGTTCAAAAGTAATAATGTCAATATTACCAGTAGCCGTGATGTAAATATCAGCTTGCCCCAAAGTATCTTCGACAGTTTTCACTTCATAACCTTCCATGGCTGCTTGCAAAGCGCAAATTGGATCTACTTCGGTAATAATCACTCTGGCACCAAAACCGCGCATAGATTGAGCACAACCCTTACCCACATCACCATAACCACAAACAACCACTGTTTTACCAGCCACCATGACATCTGTAGCCCGTTTAATGCCATCGGCCAATGATTCCCGACAACCATACAAATTATCAAACTTAGATTTGGTTACAGAATCATTAATATTTATAGCAGGGAAAAGTAAAGTTCCCTTTTCCTGCATTTGATAAAGACGATGAACGCCAGTAGTAGTTTCTTCTGAAACTCCTTTGACTTTGGTAGCTACTTTTGTCCACTTACTTTTATCTTTTTTATATATTTTTTTAAGAATTGCCATCAACTGCTTAAAATCTTCACCTTCTTTGGAATAATCTTTATTTAAAATTTGAGGTTTTTTTTCAATCTCAACACCTTTATGAATCATCAAAGTCGCATCACCGCCATCATCAACAATTAAATCCGGACCACTGCCATCTGGAAAAGTTAAAGCATTCAAGGTAAATTGCCAGTAATCAGCTAAATTTTCACCTTTATAAGCAAAAACTGGAATACCAGCTTTGGCAATCGCTGCTGCTGCATGATCTTGAGTAGAAAAAATATTACAAGAAGCCCAACGCACTTTAGCTCCAAGTGCCACTAAAGTTTCAATAAGTACCGCAGTCTGGATTGTCATATGTAAACTGCCTGAAATTTTGACATTTTTTAAAGGTTTTTGTTTTCCATATTTTTCTCTAATCGCCATCAATCCTGGCATTTCTTTTTCAGCAATTTCAATTTCTTTTCGACCAAAATCTGCTAATTTTAGATCTTTAACCACATAATCTTGAGTTTTCATAAAAAGTGAAAATAAACTTTTGCAAGCGTATTTTGCATTGAATAAAATAACAAACTAAGGATAAAGACAAAATAATAAAAAAGCAAATGGAATTAAAAATTTTCTTTGAATCTATTTTCAAACAAATTTAAAGAAAAACTATGAGCAGTCGTCCCAAATTCTTCCAAAGCATAAACTGCAGCTGTAGCAGCTGTCTGCCCGCATTCAATTAAACTTTTTTGATCTAAATAGGCTGATAAAAATCCAGCAATATAAGCATCACCTGCTCCAGTTGGGTCTTTAATTTCTCTTGGTTTTGCCACTCCAATCTCAATTTTTGGTTTATCTTTTTGTTCTATGACTGAACCTTTCTCGCCAAAAGTGGTAATCATTACTTTAACTTTTTCTAAAATATTTTCTCTTGACATTCCTGTCTTTTTCTCAATCAGAGCGATTTCGTAATCATTGCCAATTATAACTTCTGCATGATTGATCCCATCAATTAAAGTTGCTTCGGAAAGACTGGGGATTTGCTGGGCTGGAGAAAATAAATAACGGATATTTCTAGCTTTCGCAATTTGTAAATATTTTCCCATGGCTTCTGGGACAGTTGGAGCGATAACCAAAAAGTTGTCTGTATCTTTATCAAGGATTTGTTCTAAAGGTAAATTAACATCGTTACGCATCGCTCCAGGATAAAAACCTGCAATCTGACAATTAACTTTATCATTTATAACAACAAACGAAGCTGTATAATCTGTGTCAACAATATTGATATAATCTGTATCAACTCCATTTTTAGCCAAAAAAGCTTCATAATCTTCCCCATCTTCTCCCAGACAAGATAAGCAAATAGGATTTTTGCCAAGCATCCCAAGGTTATAACAAATATTCCCAGCCACACCGCCGAAATTCTTATGCAATTTATCCACCAGAAAAGACAAAGATAAAATATGTAGCCTTTCAGGCATAATATTTTCTTTAAAAGTTCCAGGGAAAACCATAATTTGGTCAAAAGCCAAAGAACCAGTGATGATAATTTGCATAAGAATAATTACAAATTAAAAATTACCAATTATTAACTAAATTCTAATTTTTAATTTTTCATTTTAAATTTTAAACTAAAAAACATTATTCTCTAAACACTAAAACCTAAAAGCTATAACCTGAATTATCTCATCATATCCATTAAACCACCTAAACCGCCACTCATCTCCTGCATTTTTTTAGCTGAAACCTCCTGTGTCTTCTTCAAAGCTTTATTTAAAACCTCTGTTAATTTATTATTAAATTCTCCATTGATAAATAGTTCTTTGATTTTCATATCACCGCTAATGACCACTTTAATTCCATTTTCCTCAACTTCAATTTTTTCAGCAGCTAAGGCTTTTTGCATGGCTTTGGCTTGCTGAATCATTTTACCCATTTCGCCAGCTTGTTTAACTTTATCAAAAATTCCCATTTTTAAAGCTTTTAACTTAATGGTTTTTTGTAATAACTAAAAAACTACAAGCTAAATAGCTAATAAACTAATTTTTTAATTAAAAATTTCCTCAACATCTTTTTCTAATTTTTTATCTTTTTCAAATTCATGCTTTTGCTTCTCCTGCTTTTCTCCCAAAATATATCTGATTCTAGGTTTACAGCCAAACAAATCGACAAAAGCACTTTCGACAATCTGTAAACATTTTTCTGTCTCTAGTTTATTTTTATGAAATTCATAAAAAACTTTAAATACTACTTCATGTCCATTAATATTAAAAGGCTGACTACTTCTCAAAAGTGCTTCTACTGAAAAATTATAAGGACGTACAATTTTTAAAAATTCATCCCACTTATCCTGTAAATCAGGCAAAGTAAAATTAATTGAATTTTTTGCAACTTCTGCTTTTATTTCTTTTTGCTTGGATTCTAAAGTTAATTTTGTTTGTTCTTCTTGTTTGATTTCAAAATTTTCTTTTTCTATAACTTTTGATTCTTCTTTGTCATCCTGAACCAAAGACGAGGCAGGCATCAGAATCTCTCTTATATTATTTTTTATACCTGTGTTTGGTTCATTAATCTGATTTGATCCTTGTAAATAATCAATGACGGCAATTTCTAAAGGTAAAGTTGGTAATAAACTGGTTTTAAGCTTTGAAGCCGCCTGCATAAATAATTGAATCAATCTTTTAGTTTCTTCCTGATTGAATAATTTTTCTTCTTTGGTCAAAATTCCAAAATCAGCTAATAATAAATCTCTCAGTTTGGATAAAATAGTCCTAATAACATCTTCCCAATCCACTCCCAAATTTTGCTGATCAGTAATCCAGGTAATTGCCTTAGACCCATCTTTTTGAGAAAGAAAATTAAAAAAGACATTAATATCAGCTTGAGGAAAAACTTTAGCAAAGACATTTTCATCAATTTTGAAAGAATTAAAAGCTAACTGTTCTAACATTTTGACGCTATCACGAAAACCGCCATCAGCTCTTTGGATAATTTTATCCAAAACTTTTTCTTCTACCTCTAACTTTTCGCCAGTTATTACTCTTTGCAAAGATCTTTTTATCTCCTCACTACTTGCCCGCTGAAACTGAACATGAAAAGTACGAGAGATAATTGTTTCCGGCAATTTATGCGGCTCAGTTGTGGCTAAAATGAAAACTACATGACTTGGTGGTTCTTCTAAAGTTTTTAAAAGCGCATTAAAAGCTTCTTTAGTCAGCATATGCACTTCATCAATCACAAAAATTTTTTTGGCAAAACTCAAAGGTGCGCTGTTAATATTTTCTTTCAAAACCCTAACGTCATCTATTCCTCGATTACTGGCGCCATCCATTTCTACTACATCAATTGCCTTCCCTTTTTCAATTGCAAGACAAACTTCACATTTACTACAAGGTTCAATCTCTCCTTTGACTTTATTTTGACAATTGATTGCTTTAGCAAGAATTCTAGCAGCAGAAGTTTTACCAAGTCCTCTTGTTCCAGATAATAAAAAGGCGTGAGGAATATTACCAGATTTCAAAATATCGGTCAGTTGTTTGCGTACACTTTCAAGGTCTAGATCAGTAATTTTTTGCGGACGGTATTTGAGGTAAAAAGTAGCCATAATAATTTTTAACAAAAAAATAAGCTATCTTAAACTAGCCTGTTATAATTAATAAAATACTAACGCAAATAAAGTTTTTTTTCAAATCACGATCTTAATTTTAAATTTTTGATCCTAAGTTCTAAATGGAAAAGCAACACTTTGCAGTAAAATGCAAAGTATGAAAAAAATAAACAAACTGACTTCTAAAGAAAGAGATCTGATTGCTATTTGGAAGTCACAAAATATTTCAATTAGACAAATTGCTCAAA
>JAAZND010000092.1 GCA_012798485.1 Candidatus Beckwithbacteria bacterium
ACTTCTTGGTAATCCAAATAATTTAGCCGTGTGGCTTATGGTTACCTTAATATTTACAATATTTTTATTCCACGCAAAAGAAATAAAATTTATTTATGGTTTAATAATGATTTTAGCTCAGCTCTTTGCTATTGGATTAACATTTTCACGAGCTGGAATCGGAACTTTTTTTATTGCTGTGATAATTTATTATATTTTATTGGCTTCGAAAACATTGGTTCGTATTGGTCGTTTCATCATTATAGTTTTAATTTTGGGTGGATTGTTGTATTTTATTTTTCTTTCTGGTGTTACACAATATGATATTCAAAGGTTTTCTCTAAACTTGAGTTTTAGAGAATTAGCATGGGATTTTTTGATAGAAAGTATTAAAGAAAAACCTTTTTTGGGTATGGGATTTGGTATTTCAAATAAAGAAATTTTAAATACCTCTAATATTGGAGTGTCAGGTGGCCATAATATATATCTTCAAACTATAGCCGAACTTGGTTTTATTGGATATGCTTTATTATTAATGTTTTGGTTTATTCCAATAATTATTGCCCTGAAACAGCTAAAAAAATTTAAGGACGGAAAACGTCAAATTTTAGTTGCAACCTTAGCAATTTGTATGGCTTTTTTCTCTCATCAATTTTTTGAAGGAACTTTACTAAGAACTAATTTTATTACATCAATTTGGGTGTATTTATTATTTTTATTAGTTAGTCCAGTTTGGAATGTTAAGCAAGAAGGCTGAAAATAAATCTTGAAAATTTCCAATAATTTTAATTCAAAGCTCAATTTTCTCAGTTCAATAGTAATACTTTTATTCTCAACCATAATCATAAATACCTTTGTTAAGCACCGATTTGAGTATTTCTTTGAGAAGAGGAGAAAATTGAACCAAATATCAAATAAAATGGTCAAGACTAGAGGATAGTATTTAAGCACTTCATTCAGGAACTTCAAAAAACCTCTGCTGACTTTTCTTGGGATATATTTTGAAGCTGAGTTCTATGGCTCAACTTATTCTTAAGTCATTCATTGAACAGAGCAGGTTATTTTAAGGTAAAAATTTAACAACAAATAGGAAAAAAGTATGAAGGTTGCTCCATCGGTAAGATTGAGAGTGAGCATTCTAAAACCTCAACTGAATCGACCTAGGGTGTGGTTACAGAAACAAGAGAACCCCCTCAACTTTAGAACTCCTGGGTCGTTCATAGGGATAGTCATCAACCATTCAGGTAGAAAACTTAAGGCTTGTAAAAGGAAGAAGCGCTTAGTTAACTACTTTAGTAATTATGTGGAAGAAAAATTTCTCCAACACCCACTCGTTAATTAGAGGAAATGGCAAAGGGTATGTTCTTTCCCGATTTTTCATATCAGATGTCGATCTTAAGAAAGATATTGAGAATATATCACTTCCATCAGAGAGCGTAGAGTCTGTTTTTTATTCACATATTCTGGAACATGTGAATGATAAAAAGCTCTCGAATCTATTAACCGTGTTCTCAGGCCAGGAGGGAAATTACTTATCAAGGTTATAATTTGTGAAGAATAGGAAAAAACTTATGAATATCCAGCAATAAAGGATCCTGTGCAAAGAGAGATTCTTTTTGGACAATACGACTATGTATTGCTTTAAAATCGTGATTTTGTTGAGAGAATGACCAACGTAGGATTTGAAGTTACTTTTTACACAGCAAAACCAGAAGATTGTATAAAGTACGGCTTAATCATGGGAGAAAAGATATTTGTTGGGAAAAAGATGATCTGAAAGATTTCTTTGACAAGGATTTCTTTTATTTATGGATAAAGTGTTTCAAAAAAAGCTTGTTCAATTTGAACTCATTTACAAAGGAGAAAAGCAATGATGATAGAGTTCTTTAGTTTTCATCATTTACAGAAAGGATAACCATTAATACACCTCTCTTTTGTGTTGATTGGTTTTTTTAAGTCAATTCTACCAAAAGGGAAGGGTGTTTTCTAAAACCTTTTAAAATCAAAGTTTTTCATCATTTAATTAGGTACGAAAGTTGAGATATTCAATAAATAATTTTAAATAAATTAATACAAAATAATAATATTACTTGTAAATAATATTTATTTAAGGAGTGTTTTAAGTTGCTTGATATTGAGAATAAGAAACCTTTAATTAGTGTTGTAATTCCTTGCTACAAATCAGAGAAATATATTGCAAGAGCAATAGATTCTGTGCTCGCACAAGAAAAAGTAGAAGTTCAAATAATAGTTGTTGAAGATGGTGTTTATGATGAAACAAGCAAAATAATACTCTCCTATGGTGATAAGGTTGAATATGTAAGATTAGAAAAAAATAAAGGTGCATCTTTTGCGAGAAATATTGGTTTAGAAAAAGTTTTAAGTGAATATGTATTATTTCTTGACGCTGATGACTTTATTGAAGGCGATCTCTTAATAGGATTACATAACTCTATAAATGAAAAAAATGCATCTTTAGCATTTGCACCTTGCAAAAAAAAATGGGAGGGAATGCAAAAGGAAACCAAATTTTTTCCTCCCAAAAATGAAACACCATTAAATATTGTGGAGCGTTGGTTAAATGGCAGTTCCGGTCCAAATCCTTCTTCAATTATGTGGAAAACTTGTGAAATTAAGAGAATTGGGGGATGGAATACTAAATTAACTGTAAATCAAGATGGTGAACTTATAATAAGAGCAATGTTTAATGGATGTAAGGTTGCAACAAGCTATTGTGGATTTGGAATATACTGGCAACATGATAATGAGTCTATATCAAAAAAGGTTGATCGATTTAGATATTTATCTCAAGAGTTATTGGAGCAGTATATTCAAAATTGGCTTAATAAAAATAATAGCATTAGTATTAAAAAGGCTTTAAATGTTTTTAGATTAAGAGTTGCATTAGATGCTTATCATCATGGACTAATTGATATAGGAAATTATTGGAAGAATAAATGGAAAAATTATGGAGGATTCTTGCCGATATTACCTGGTAAAAGAATGAAAATTTTTATACGCAATTTATTATACATTTTGTTAGGATTAAGAGCAGGTGATTATGTGATTTCATTATTAAAAAAATTAATTAATCCTAAATTTAAACATGAGAAAAATTATATTTTAAATAATAACAAAGAATAATTTACATTATCCTATTAAAAATTCCAATTTGAAAAGGTTAGGATAAAAGACGCATCTCAAAACCTCTTTTGTTAAAAAAAGAGAGTAAATTAAGAAAATTATTAAATTTAATTTACAAGACCAAATTTAAGATATTTTGGATAACCGGTATCGAAAGAAAAACTGATCTAACCGTGTGAAGTGAGAGGTAATCTCCAGATCAAATTCCAGGATATTTATAAAAATTCCTAATATTGGGTATTCATTAAAAAACGCTATTAAAGAAGGCCGAAGCCATTTTGTTTAAACGATTCTGACTCAATAGGTGATGATAATGGGCATCGAAACTATCAAAATGAACTCGAGCCAATCTCTGAAGAAGAAATTTGCTTTTCTAAAAAGTATACTGGTATCAAGACGTGATCTTGGAAGGGGATAATTGGTATAACCTAGTGAAATGAACGAAGACATTGTCCGTAAATTTTTAGAGATAAAGGGAAAGGAAGAGCCAGGATATTCACAGCTTGAATAGTTTTAATTACCCGTTTATAAATGCGGAGTAACTTCTAACCGCTTAAAATTATTTATTCAACTTTCGCAGTTCAATAATAGCATTTTTCCTTTCAACCATGCTGGAAGACTATTCACAAAATAAGCAACTAGCTTTATGATTCTTTCTTCTGAAAGGACTAAAAACTTTTTCATGGTTTTATTAAACAGTTCAGGGAGAAGAATGAGAACTCCCTTAAGAGTCATATTCTGAATTTCATCATAGCAAGAATTGAAGAGTTCACCGAAAGTCTGGGGATTAGTTTTTCTCCGAGCAACGACTGTGAGCATGATAAAATGGATAATGAACATACTTTTAAAGGTTAACAAGGTATCATAGGATAGAGACTTAAATTTTCGAGTCAGTTTCAATATAACCAATTTTCTTTAGTAATTAAAAAAGAGGAATAAATTTTGAGCAAAAATGAAATTGATCCTATAACAAAGCGAATATTATTATTAATGGTATGCTTAGGAACAGGAATTGTTGGATTAGTCCTAATCTTTTTTCTTGTCCAACATTCAATAACTGGCGTTATGCTCATGGTACCAATATTCGCCATATTTATTGGGATTTTACTTTTATTTGGTAGAGATGGAACATTTTCAATTAATCGAATAATACTACCACTTTTCGTTGTTACGATAATTTTTCCTTCTATTCAGCTATCAGTTAATATACCTGATACTCGTCCTGAGTTTATTGTTATCATTATTGGATGCATATTCCTGTTATTTTGCCATCTTGCTACTGGTAATAAGATAAATATCAAATATCAATCTACTAACAAGTGGTTTTTATTATTTGGATTAAGTATTCTCTTGTCGATGGCTTACTAAAACTTGTTTGGGAACAACCCTATTATTGGACGGGATTTTTAGGAAAATATTCAAGCTTATTCCCTATTATCTCATTTTTTCTTTATTTGCAAATTTACAAATAAATAGTGAAGACATGAGACGGTACTATATGTTTATAGTTTTTATTTTTTTGATCTCTACTTTTTTTGGTTTTCTTCAATATATTAACTTTGCTGGTATAAATCAAATTATGTCACCTTACTACGCTCCTACTCAAATGCGAGGCTTACTGGTTCATAAAAAGATAATCAGGACAACGGCTAATTATAATGAATTTGGATCCCTGATGATATTTGCTTCATCACTAGCTTTGTCCGGTGGTCTTGTCGTCGGGGAAAAAAGGTTACGGATCTTATGCTGGCATACTCTCCCGGTCTTTTAGACTGCATTACTCTTGACTCTTTCTCGGACTTCTCTGGGTATGTGTCAAATAATGTTCACAATTTTACTCTTAGCAAACACCGGAGACTCTTTTTGAACACAGAGATGATCTTACTTGAATGAAAAATCATCTCTCTTTAAACAATGACTCGATTGATTCACCTCCTATTTCAGTGATCTGCAAGATAAGAATTAATAGAAGAATACGACCTTTCTTCTCAGTTAAACCTTTCTTATTATTCTAACAAATAGCTACTAATGAGTCGTCGGGCTGTGGATCTGTGGTCAACCCGCAGGGTTGTCCATCTATCCACAGCCTCTTTTTTTCTTTTTGTTTTCTTTTCTTTTTTTCTTAGGCTATCTTGAGAAGCTCTGTTCGCTGCTCGGTAATCGCCTCA
>JAAZND010000093.1 GCA_012798485.1 Candidatus Beckwithbacteria bacterium
CCAACTATTAGTGGCATCGTCTAGAATCTCACGCAAAGATGTATTAATCGTATCTCTAGCAGTCAGGGTCTCATCCAAAGTTTTGTCTCCGATAAAATTACGAAGATTGGTTTGAGCCAAAGTTGTGGCAGCATAATCAAAATCTTCAATTTCAAATTCGGCTTTGACTGGATCGACAACTTTGTAATAAATGACTGCATCAACAATAACGGAAACATTATCTTTGGTAATCACTTTTTGAGGTTCGACATTAATTACTTGTTCACGCATGTCTACTAAAATGACAGAATCAATAAAAGGCATCAAAAAAGCTAAACCACTATCTGCTGTTGAACTATATTTTCCTAGACGAATGACTAAACCTTTTTGATATTGATTGACTATTCTAATGCTTCTCAGAAAAGCAATAATAAAAATAACTGCGATAAAAAGTAAGACCATACTGGCAAAATCCATATAAGCTAATAATCACAAATAGTTAAATTTATATAAATTATAATATTTATGATTAGTTAATTAATTAATATTTTAAAAGTTTATTTTTCAATTTTCTCTACCACCACACTTACTCCTTCGACTGAATTAATTTTGACTTTATCACCAGCATCAAATTTCCCTGAAGAAACTGCCCGCCACTCTTCGTTATCAATTTTCACTCTGCCTGCTTCATGTTTATCAATATTTTTAGTGACTATCGCAGTTCTACCAATCAAATTATCAATATTAGTTTTGTGTGTCAGTACAATAATCTGTTTTTTGATCATTTTTCTACCATAAAAAAAGTAAATAATACTCAAAACAATAATCAGAATAAACATTATTGTAATATTGCCAAAAACGATGCCGACAATACTGCTCAAAATAAAAATTGATCCTAACAGAACTAATTCAAATCCAGTATTAATACCAATAAATAATTCACTGAAAATAAAAACTAGACCTAGAAGTAAAAAAAGATTAAGCGGATTATTAATTTCCTGAAATAAGTTTTGCATATTAAAAAAATAAATTTATATCAATCATATTCTAACAGAAGAAAAACAAAAGCGCTATAATATGTTCTTCTCCCTTGATAATTTTGTATTTTCTCCCTTGTTAAAGGGAGACATCTGACAAAGTCAGATAGAGGGATTTAAATTAAATATAGATTTTTATCATAAAATCAGTAAAAATAAATAAATGACATTTATAAAATATCAAAACTATCTTAAGCCTCTTGCTAGAAAAAATCGTAAAAACTTAACCAAAGCTGAATCTATTTTATGGAGTATGATTTTGAGAAAAAAGAAAACAGGATATATTTTCCACAGACAAAAAGCAATTGGAAATTATATTCTAGATTTTTATTGTCCTAAACTATTAATTGGCATTGAAATTGATGGTAGTTATCATAATTATAATTTTGAAAAAGATAAAGAAAGAGAAAGTTATCTTAATAAATTAGGAATACAAATAATCAGATATACAAATGATCAAGTAATTCAACAAACAGAAACTGTTTATTATGATTTATGTCAAAAATTAGAAGCAAGAGAAAAAATCCTCCCGACTTTCAGTCTGTCCTCCTTTGACAAGGAGGATAAAAAAATCTTCATTGTTAAAAGTTTATCCCGCCAAAAGCAGAACGAGACATCAAATGAAAAATAATAAAGAGTAAATTTCTCTCCCTTGTTAAAGGGAGACATCTGACAAAGTCAGATAGAGGGATTTAAAATCCTCCCGACTTTCAGTCTGCCCTCCTTTGACAAGGAGGAAAATAACAATCTCACAACTATTGATCTATTTTTAACAAAGCCTTCACTAGATCCATCATGCGATTGTAAGTGTGATAAATACCAAGTTTTTGATACCAAGCAAGTTGAACAGGGTCTTCAACATATTGTGAAGGTTGTTCTTTTAAATTAGCTTTAACTTCTTCTAATTTTTTTAAATATTCGGTTTGTTGCAATAATCCTATTTTACTTAATTGTTTTTCGTTTTGTGGCATATTTGTTAACTTAAGATCGTTATATTCTCCTGTATCATAAGTTTGCCCTGGATAATCATTCCTTTTACCATACTGAGCTATTATTTCTCCTTGACTATTGTTTAATTTCACATAAGATGGTTTCTCTTGTCCGTCATTATATATAGTTTCCAATGTGTAAGTATCTCCATCAATCTTATATTCCTTAAATTCTTTTGTAAAAAATACTTCGTCTCCTTTTTTAGTCACTTCTATTTTACTATCAACTTTCTGACCATTAACTAATCCTTGTCCATAAATAGTCTCAATATTCACTAATTCTAACTCATAAATTATATTCTCAGCTATAAATTTTCCATAATCTGGAGTAGATCCTTTAATCCGAGCAATATTTTCTTGAATACTTTCTGGCAACTTAGAATAATCAAGTTTTTCATCACTGAAAATTTTAATCAATTGTTCTTTGTCTGTTATTTGTCGTGATTCTACAGGTCCAGAAACTAGAGGAGTAAGATAAACATTGCCATCCTTATCTATTTTTAATTTTTCTCCTGAACTTAAGGTCAAATTGATATCTTTTGTTCTTTGTTCATCAGCTACAGATCCTCCTGTCTGAGCTGCAATTGGTACCACCGACTGATTGACTTTATCCAATAAAACTTGTGCTAAATATTCTTCATAACCAATATCTTTGCCATAAATCCCTTTACTAACTTCCTCTTGAATATCTTTTGATAATTTATTGTAGTCAATATTTAAATTTGTTAGTCCTTTTATTAATTCATCTTTCCCAGTATAAACTCCAGCTATATAAGAACTACTTAAATTTGTTCCTGCAAGTTTATCATTCTTAGCATATAAAATATATCTATTCCCATCTTTAACTAAATTATATTCAACACTATCAGTTGTTTGAAAACTTACTTTTTGATCTTGTGCATTCCCTGTTCCTGTCCCACCATTAGCTGCTTCTGCCCCTGCTCCTTGACTTCCTGCTTGACCCCAATCGCCTGTCATTGCCAAACCCCGATCATTAACCCAATTGTTAAGTTTATCTATACTATCTAATTCATCAGAAACAATTTCTATTCCAGCGGTTTTGTATTTAACAAAATAAACACAGTCTGTTCCCTGTTTGCAATCTGCGCTTTCCGTCAAAGGTAAAGCAAAAACTGTTCCTCCGCTTAATATAGCTTTTGTAATTTTATTTTTCCAAGCTTGTTGCACCAATGCTGGCAAAGTAGTTAAATTTGCATCAGCTTGATATTTTAATTGAGAAGTCCCTTCAACAATCTCTTTGATCAAAGTATCTTGAAAATTATTTGGATCACAGACTGTTCCTGCCGCACAGTCTCCTTGTGCTAGAGTTTTTGATCCTTCTTTTTTCTCAAAATCCCAACCTCCACTCCAATATCTTTTCACCCAATCAGCTTGAGTTGGAGCTTTACCATTGTTATTAGCAGCAAAATCTTCTCCAGCTTTTTTCTCCTGCAAAGTACCTACTAGATTATTTGGATCTACTGCCAGCTCTGCTTTAACTTTATCAGCACAAGTTTTATCTCCATTACAACCACGACTTTGATTAGCATAAGCTTCTGCCCATTTTTGACCCTCTTTGGTTTGTAGCCACTCTGCAGCTTCGGGACCAGTAATGCCATCTGCTGCTATCTCTGTAAAAGTTTTAGGTTTAGATTTATTTCCTCCGCCTGAACCACCAGAAGGATTATTTTCATTGCATCCACCTGAACAAATTTCCACTTTTCCTTTTTTATAATTATCATTATAAGCTGAATTTCCATTCTCTCCACTCCTTCCTTGATTCGGATCTGCTTCATTCCCATCTTTAGTTTGTTCACCTACTCCAGCACAACTTGGTCCACCCATACAAAATATTTCTCCTAATCTTTCATTTTTATTAAAAACTAATCCATTAACTAATATGAGTAATACAATAATTCCCCCCAGCCAGATTAATATAGAAATTTTAAAAGCTTTGATTCTAAATATCAATTTAAAATCATGTCGCAAAAAGCGGAAAAGATCAGAAAAGATAGAGCTAAAGAAAGAAAAAAAGTTGATTTTTTGGTTTTTCATAATTGGTTATTTTTCTTCCTTGATAAAGGAAGACGTCCCGCCGAAGGCAGGACAGATGGATTTAAAATCCTCCTGCCTAATTTCATTAGGCGTCCTCCTTTAACAAGGAGGACAATATGACCGCTCCGCGGACTAAAAGTCCTCGGTGTCTAAGTCTTAATCTTTATTCTGATTTTTAACGTATTTAATAACTTCTCTTAATTCTCTCTGTCC
>JAAZND010000094.1 GCA_012798485.1 Candidatus Beckwithbacteria bacterium
AGTTGCTTCAATATCTAACGCAAAATATCTAAGTAATTGTCTAAATTTTTGCTCCGAAATATGCGCAAGTTTCTTATATCTATTTTTATTTGTCATGACTTGATTTTATACCGTTTTTATATGGTTAAACTAGTCATGAACTTAAAATAAAATATCTATTTTGATCTAGATTGTTTTATTGTCTAAAGTTTTAATTTGTGTTTAACTGACCTCAATTATTATTATAAGTTAAAATAAAAGAGGAGTTATTATGGCAAAAAAAACGCAAAATCAGATACCAGAACCAACAAAAATAGATGACAAAAAGCAAAGATTAGAGGCTGTAAAAATTGCTATGCAACAGATCGAAAAGGAATATGGGAAAGGTTCGATTATGAGACTAGGAGAATCCAAAAAAATTTCCAAGTCCGAAGTTATCCCTACAGGTTCAATTGCTTTGGATTTAGCCTTAGGAATCGGTGGTTTACCAAAAGGAAGAATTGTTGAAGTTTATGGACCAGAGGCTTCTGGGAAAACTAGTTTATGTCTTCATGTGATTGCTGAAGCCCAAAAAAGAGGTTTGACAGCTGCTTTTATTGATGCTGAACACGCACTTGATCCAATCAGAGCAGGAATTATTGGAGTAAATCTTGATGAGTTGATTATTTCTCAGCCAGATACTGGAGAACAGGCCTTAGAAATTGTGGAGACTTTAGTGCGTAGTGGTGGAGTTGATGTGGTGGTGGTTGATAGTGTAGCTGCACTTGTCCCAAGAGCAGAAATAGAAGGTGAAATGGGAGATGCAGTCATGGGTATGCAGGCAAGGTTGATGTCTCAGGCTATGCGCAAACTTACAGGCGCAACTCAAAAGAGCAATACTTTGCTTATTTTTACCAATCAGATTCGTATGAAAATTGGCGTGATGTTTGGTAACCCGGAAACAACAACAGGAGGTCAGGCTCTTAAATTTTACTCATCTATCAGAATTGATTTTCGCAGAATTGCCAATATTACTCAAAAAGAAGTGGTGATTGGGTCAAGACATAGAGCTAAAGTGGTCAAAAATAAACTGGCTCCTCCATTTAGGATTGCCGAGTTTGATATCATGAATGATGAAGGAATTTCCAAAGCTTCAGGGATTATTGATGTTGCTACAGAATTTGAGGTTTTAGAAAAATCAGGGGCTTTTTATAAATATAATGGGCAAACTTTAGCTCAGGGCAAAGAAGCTTTAAAAGTAATTCTCAAAGAAAAACCAGAACTTTTAAAGGAAATAGAAGATAAAGTTTGGGAAGCGGTGAAGACAGGGAAGGAAGTACCAGTAGAAGTTGGTGAGCAAAGTGATAGCGAAGAATAGTTTTAAAGGGCAGCCTTAGCTGCCCTTTTCTTTTTTTTATGGCACAAATTACCAAACTTATTATTCAAGGTAATAAAAAACGAGTTAATGTTTATCTTGATGGACTTTATTCTTTCTCTTTGCCTTTGGATTTTATTGCTAAATTTCATTTAAAGACTGGTGCCATTTTGGATAGTTTGACCCAAGAAAAAATTTTAAAAAATGCTTTATATTTTGATTTATATAATGACGCTTTATGGCAAATTAGTATTAGGCTGCGTTCCCAAAAAGAAGTTGAAGCTTATTTAATTAATCGAACTGAAAATTTACTTAAAAAATATAATCTTAAAACAAATGATTTAACCACTTTAATTAATAAAACTGTAGAAAAATTAATACAAAATAAATATTTGGATGATGAAAAATTTGCTAAAGAGTATGTTTATCAACGAGTTAATTATCGTCAGAAAGGGAAAAGAGTTATTAGGTTAGAACTTTTACAGAAAGGCATAGATGAAGCAATCATTGAGAAGGTTTTAGCTACCAGTTTTACAGATGAAAATAAAAGGAATATTCAAGATCTCATTGCCAAAATTGATAAACAAACAAGTTATCGCCATTATGATAATAGTAAAAAAAGAAAAATCTTTAGTAGCAGGTTAATTTCTCGAGGTTTTTCTTGGGATGAAATCAAGAATCAAATTGACGAATATTTAAATAAAGAGTAGAATTAAGCTGTTGATTTTTATAAAATTATTAAAACAAATAATTTTTGCTCAAACACAAGAAGTGATTATTGACAGATAAAAATATAGAAATAAAGGAAATAAAAATGTTTAATAATAGCATTAATCTTAATAATAGCATTCTAAATCTAAACATTAACAACCTGTAAAATAGTTGTCCTTTTTAATTTGTCGACCTTCATTTCTTAATTTATATTTGCTAGCAATAAATTTATTTAAATTATTAGGAGACTTGATAAGGCTCCATGCAGAGTTTATGAAAAGTTTTTTTTCTTATTGCTATCATATAGTTTTTTTAATAATTAATTTTTTTAAAAATTATTATGATCTTGCATTAACCTTATCAAATAAATCTTTATGTCTTTTTTACAGAAACTTAGCCTTATCTTCTCTGGGAAGTCACAAACAGCTCACGAAGAACTGGTAAACCCCCAAGAAAAAAAACAAGAAAAAAAGCAACAAGTTCCCTCTCAAAGAATTTCTGCTAAAGATCAGGAATTGATTAAACAGCAGATTTTAGAATCTAAAGCTCAAGCTCGAGAAATTATCATTGAGGCTAAAGATGAAGCTTTTAAAATCAAACAACAAGCTCAACAAGAAGCAGATGAAAAAAGAAAAGAAGTGGATAAATTACAGCAAGAACTTTATAAATCCCAAGCTGAAATTGATAGAACACGTGGCATTTTGGAAGAAAGATCTAGATCTCAGGAAGAAAAAAACAAAGAGTTGGAAGAAAAATTTAAAGAAGTGGAAAAAATTAAAGAAGAACAGATTGATAAATTGCAAAGAGTTGCTTCTCTGACTCGTGATGAAGCCAGAAAATTAATTTTAGAAGCGACCGAAAAGAAACTCAAAAATGAAATGGGAAGAATGATTAAGGAGGCTGAAGAAGAAGCAAAACAAACGGCTGATGAAAAAGCTAAAGAAATTTTAGTTGATGCGATGTTTCATGGAGCAATTGATTATGTGCCGGAATATACTGTCTCGGTAGTAAAAATTGATGATGAAGAAATTAAAGGTAGAGTGATTGGAAAAGAAGGGAGAAATATTCGCACCTTTGAAAAAGCAACTGGAGTTGATGTTGATCTTGATGAGGAAAACGTGATTCGTTTGTCAAGCTATGACTCTGTCAGAAGAGAAGTGGCTAGAGTATCTCTAGAAAATCTTATCAAAGATGGCAGAATTCAACCGGCTAGAATCGAAGAAGTGGTGGAAAAAACTACTAAGGAAATTGAAAAAATTACGACTAAAGCTGGGGAAGATTTATGTCATAGAGTAAAAGTTTATAATTTACCTTTAGAAATTGTCCAGACTTTAGGTAAGTTTAAATATCGTTACTCTTACGGACAAAATTTAATTGCTCATACTTTGGAAGTGACTAAAATAGGTGTAGCTTTAGCAAGTGAAGTGGGGGCAAATGTCAATGTCGTAAGACTTGGTTGCTTACTCCATGATATTGGTAAAGTCATGGCTGATGAGGAAGGAACACATATTCAAGTGGGAGTGGATTTTCTTAAAAGACATAAAATTCCTCAAGCTGTAATAGATGCTGTAGCTCAACATCATGAAGATGAAGATTTTAGTTCAATCGAATCTATTTTAGTTTATGTGGCTGATGCTATCTCAGGTGCTAGACCTGGCGCGAGATACGGCGACTATGAAGGCTTTGTCAAAAGAATGTCAGAACTTGAAGAAGCTGCCAAGAGGTTTGGCGGGGTTAGGAGAGCTTATGCTATTCAAGCTGGAAGAGAAGTAAGAGTGATTATTGATCCAGAAGAAAGAGATGATGCTGCAACTTATAAATTAGCAAGTGATATCAGAGACAAAATTAAAAAGGAATTAACTTATCCTGGGAGTGTTAAGGTGACAGTGATTAGAGAGCTGAGAGCCTCTGAGATTGCAAATTAACTAGGTTTTTAAAGAAAAAGGAGTGAAATTTATTTTCACTCCTTTTTTGTTTATTATATAAACTTTAATTTCAAAACTGCTTCTTGCAATATTAAAAATTAAAAGGTATATTTCACTAGAATAAAAAAGAAAGTGCTGAAATTTCAGTTAATAATTATTAAAAATTCAATTTGTCTTTATATATAAAGAAGAATATTTTGAAAAAGCATAATTTCTTTATTTATAAAGCAAAGAAAACAATGACAAAATCTGACATCATTGAAGTCGTAGCTAAAGAAGCTAATATCACCAAAAAAGCTGCCAGAGAAATTATTGATGCTTTTCTAAGCGAAGTTATTAGAAACCTCAAAAAAGGTGAAAAAGTAGTTGTTTCTGGATTTGGTACTTTTAAAGTCACTAAAGTTAAAGATAAAAAAGGTAGAAATCCTCAGACTGGTAAAGATTTAGTAATCAAAGGTCATAAAGCTGTCAGATTCTTAGTTTCTAAATCTTTGAAAAAAGAAGTTAAATAGTCTTTGTAGAAAAATTAAGCCCAATTTCTTAAAACTTTAAGAAATTGGGCTTTTTGCTATAATAAAGCCGTGAAACAAACTCAAAATAAAGCAGGTCAGAATCAATTAGAAAAAAAAGCTAAAAAAGAGATTAATCAAGTTTTTGCTCAAGTAGCTAAAATCCTTGAATTTGAAGAAAATAAAGAAACGAAACAGAAAATGCTTTTTGAATATCTAAGTCTTGTGCATGATGCTCCCAAGTTATTATCTCAGGCCTGGAAAATCAGTTCTATCTATAAAATTAATAATGAGAGCGTGAGCGATGATTTTATTAAAATCTATCTAAAATTTGAGAAAATTAAAAAAAGACTAAAAAAAGAAATTAAACAACAGCATTAATCTTGATGAAAATTTTTGTTAAAGTCTCTGCTAAAGCTAAGAAAAATTCCATTGAAGCTACAACTCTTGATCATTTTAAGATTTATACAAGTGCCCCTAAAGAAAAAGGAAAAGCGAATAAGGCAGTTGTTAAACTTTTAGCCTTGTATTTTAAAGTTAAGCCCAATCACATTTTTTTGTTATCGGGAGAAACTTCAGCTTATAAAATTTTTGAAATCAAGAACTAATTTCTCTTTAAAACTAATTAGATTCCTAAGAGTTTTTTAATTCTTTCTGAATATTGATCCACATCTTTTTAGAGGATATTTTTTCCAAACATGAATCTAAGTCATGTTTGGAAAAATCTTATTAATTTTTTTTGATTAGTTTTTTCTTTAACTAATTTGAAGTTTTTACTCCACTTAAAAACAACTTCACCTAGGTCGAAATAGATAAATTTGATTTGAGAATTAATAAAAATTTTTAACTAAGTTGTTGCAGGTTTTTCAGTTGGATTTCTAACTTTTTAATTTTTTCTTGATAATTAAGTTGTTTTTCCTCAGTTTCTAGAATAATGTTTTTAGGTGCTTTTTCCTTAAAATTGGGATTAGTTAATTGTTTGACTAAATTACGAACTAAATTCTGTAGTAAAGTTAATTCTTTTTGGGCTTTAGCAATCTCGTTTTGAAAATCTAAGATATTTCCCAAGGGAATATAAATTTCTATGTCTGATAAAGTAATAAGAGCAGTTTTACCCTCTTTTCCCTTTTTATCTATAAATGTTAATTTTTTAAGCTTTGCTAATTTGATAATCACTTTTTCATAATTTTTGATTAAATCATGATAAATTTCAGTTTTGATTTGAGTTTCGAGTAGAGTTTGATTATTGATATTATAGTCGGCTCTTAAATTTCTAATTTTTGTAATTATCTCCTGAATAAGATTAAAATCCTTCAGTTCATATTTATTTTTTAAAGCTTTGGGAAAAGTAGCGACAAGAAGCAAAAATTGGTCAAAATTTTGCCAGATTTTTTCCGTTACAAAAGGACAAAATGGATGCCAGAGTTTAAGTAAAACCTGTAAAATATAGAGCATCAAATCTTCTTTATTGCCTTCAATTTTGGCAATTTCTAGATACCAGTCGGCAAAATCATTCCAAGTAAATTCCTGTAAATCTTGTAAAGCAATAGCAAATTCTGAATTTTCTAGATTTTTGTCGGTTTTTTCAATGAGTTGATTTAATTTATGTAGAATCCATTGATCTGTCAGTGTTTTTGGCTCTGGTTCATCGTTGATTAATTTTGGATTTTTAGCATTAAGTAAAATAAAACGAGAGATATTCCAGAATTTATTCACAAAATTTTTAGCGCTTTCCACTTTTTCTTCATAAAAACGACTATCGTTGCCAGCTGACAACCCTTTGATAAGAGAAATACGTAAAGCATCAGCTCCATATTTTTTGACAATTTCCAGTGGATCGATGCCGTTATCAAGTGATTTAGAAAATTTTTTGCCTTGAGCGTCACGCAGCATGCCATGAAGATAAACTTTGGTAAAAGGAATGTCGTCAAGCGCATAAGTAGACATCAAGATCATACGAGCCATCCAGAAAAATAAAATTTCATAACCCATCTGCATCCAGGAACTAGGATGATAAGTTTTTAAATCCTGAGTTTTTGCTGGCCAGCCAAGAGTGGAAAAGGTCCAAGTACCGGAAGAAAACCAAGTATCAAGCGTATCTTCATCCTGTTGCCAGTCTTCGCCTTCTGGTTTTTGCGCGCCAACATAAATCTGATTATCACCTCTGTACCAGACAGGAATTCTATGCCCCCACCAGATTTGGCGACTGATACACCAGTCTCTAAGATTATCAATCCAGTGTAGATAGGTTTTGGCAAAATTTTTGGGCTGGATTTCAATAATTTTATTTTTATCGCCATTATGGCCGGTAGTGGCAGCTTCTTTCATTAGATCTTTGAGGCTTTTATTTTTGCCAGGAATTTTGTGATTGACATCGACAAACCATTGTTTCATCGGTAAGACTTCGACAATATCTTTATATCTATCAGATTTACCGATATTATGAACAATCTTTTTTTCTTTGATCATGAGCCCTTTTCTTTTGAGATATTTGACAAATTTTTCTCTCGCTTCCATTACCGTTAATCCTTTATAAGCTTTGCCAGCTTTTGCAGTCATTTTGCCATCTTCACCGATCACTTGAATCAGTCCAACTTCTTTATTTTTCTGATAAATTTCATAATCAATATGACTATGAGCTGGAGTTAGTCCCAAAGCCCCAGTCCCAAATTCTGAATCCACCGATTTATCAGCAATAATTTTGATTTTTAGAGGATTTTGAGCACCGACATCAACTGTAAATTCTCTACCAATCCAATTTTCATACCTCTGATCATCAGGATGAACCACCACAGCAGTATCACCCAGTTTAGTCTCAGGTCTGGTGGTTGAAATTAAAATAGGAAATTTCTGGCTATAACGGAAAGTATAAAGAGTGGTTTTTTCTTCACTATAAACCACTTCATCATCGGACAAAGTGGATTGGCCTTTGACTGACCAGTTGACAGTTCTAAAACCTTGGTAAATCAGACCGTCATTATACATTTTGACAAAAATTTCATTAACAGCTTGATTTCTTTGTTCATCAAAAGTATAGGCTAAGCGTGACCAATCACAGCTAGTGCCAAGACTTTTAATCTGATTTAAAATTGTAGATTTGGAATCTTCAGCAAATTGTCTAATTTCTGCCAGTAATTTTTCTCTACCTAATTCTAAGCGGGGATTTTTGATGCCTTTGTCTTGGAGTATTTTTTCCAGTTTAGCTTGAGTAGCAACTGCTGCATGATCGGTTCCAGGAATAAGTAAAGCTTTTTTGCCTTTCATCCTGGCAAACCTGATTTTAATATCCATCAAAGCATTTTCCAAAGCATGACCAAGATGTAAAACGCCAGTGACATTTGGCGGAGGCATCATGATTGAGTATGGCTCTTGATAGCTTGCAGGTAAATTATCAGGATTAAACAAACCACTATCCTGCCATTTTTGATAAATCTTACTTTCGTTTTGGTGATCGTAATTTTTGGAAATATCCACGTTGTAAAATTAAAATTTTAAATTATAAATTCAAAATTAAAATCAATTTTTTAGCTCCGGAAACAAGTTCGGGATGATATAACCTTTTTATTATATCTCAGATAAGGAAAATTTATAAGAGAAGGTTTAGGTTTCGAAATAAGCTTTTTTGGTTTTAAGAGCTTCTAGATATCTTTTGATTGGAGGGAAAAGATTTTTAGGAATTTTATTTAAGTCAAACCATTTTACTTCTGCGATTTTGTGTTTTTCTTTAATTTGAGGAGTGCCAGATTTAATTTGCGCGCTAAAGCCAAGATCGATATAATGTTTATCTTCAATGACAAAATTGGTACAACAAAGAAAGCTAATCTTAGTCAATTGAATGCCAAGTTCTTCTTTTGCCTCTCTTATCAAAGCTTGTCTAGGAGTTTCTTTATACTCCAAATGTCCGCCGACTGATCCCCAAGTATTAGCTCCGTGAGAACCAATTCTTTTGGCTAAAAGGACTTGATTATTTTTAACAATAATTGCACCGACTCCAACTTTTGGTTTTTTTTCTTCCATGAGTTGATTGTAGTGCTCTTTTGAAAAAATTACAATAGAATAAAAACATGATGAAAATTGAGAAATTAGCTGTTGGGCAATTGCAGACTAACTGTTATTTTTTAATCAATCAAAAGCAGGAATGTTTAATCTTGGATCCTGGAGATGATGCAGATTTTATTATCGACAAGATTCAGGAGGGAAAATTAAAACCTCTGGCTATGCTGGCTACTCATGGGCATTTTGATCATGTGATGGCGGCATTTGAGTTGCAGTTGGCTTTTGCTATTCCTTTTTATCTTCATCCCAAAGATGAATTTCTGCTAGACAGAATGAGTCAGACTGCTCAGTTTTTTCTTGGGAATATTCAGGTTCCGCCAAAAGTGCAGAAAGTAAATTTTTTACAGGTTGGCAAATTTGAGATTAGTGATTTTGCTTTTGAAATTATCCATACTCCAGGACATACTCCAGGTTCAGTTTCGTTTTATTTCTCAAGTTTTATGTCATCCTCTAATCGACATTCTGATTTATCAGAATTGTCGCTATCGGGGATCTATAAAAATAAGATTGCTTCGTCCCATCATGTCGAGACTCGCAATGACACAGGCGTGATTTTTGTGGGAGACGTTATTTTTGCCGGCGGTGGAGTAGGCAGAACTGATTTTTCTTACTGCAATGCCAAAGATTTAAACAAATCGATTGAAAAAATTTTAAAACTGCCAGAAAAAACTACGATTTATTCTGGGCATAGGGAAGAAAGCAGAGTAGAGGGAGAAAAAGAGTATTTTAAATAATTTAAACTTTTGAATTTATTTTTTTATATTGGAAACTATTTGGAACTACTTTGTCAATATTTTCCATGAATTTATCTACTGCATTTATACTAATTTTAAAAAATGGAACTAGATTTATATATATGTGTTCTCTTCGTTAAAGAGAAATGGTTGACTTTCATCTTGTCCAATTTTTAATATTTGATTTGGAGGTAATGATGAATTATGCATCAATTTATTTCTAAAATTCTGGTAAATTTTTTTAATTTGATTCTCTTTTAGTTTTTGATTATAGTAATCAGAATTTAAAATAAAAAAGTGTTGATATTCATCAGTTTTAATTGTTTTATCTTTACCTTCAATTATAATTGTGAAGCCTTTATCTTTTTCATAAAAAGAACCGATAGTATCAACAATAGAAAATAACATAATTGTTGCAGGATATCCTAAGCATCCTCCAACTTGATTGTTCCCTCATGAATAATTTTTCCAGTATTTAATACAATATTCTGCAATAAAATATTTCTTTTAGAGATTCTTTTAACATTGAAGCTGTTGTTGGGTGTATTGCCATTTTTTTACTTCTTCCATAATTCATGCAAATTGCAATATTCGCGAGCGGTAATTCTTTCTCCAGAAACAGTGAATAAAGCTTCTGGTTTGTCTTCTGGATTTAGGAATTTTTTACAAACTTTACTATCAACTTGCAGTTCAATCCACTCAATATAATGACTTTCTTCCATTGGATGTGGTACAGCGCCAATTTTGACCAAAATACCATCTTTAGTTTTTTCAATTACAGGTACGTGTTTTTCAAGTGCGGCATCTACAGTATTTTCTTTCAGAAGTTGCATTTTTTCTCCACAGCAGACAAGTGTTCCGCCGCTAGCATGTAAAACCTCTACAATATTGCCGCAGACATTACATCTATAGACTTCTAATTTTTGAGTCATATTTAAATGTAAAATGCAAAATCAAAAAATAAAAACTTTAATTTTACATTTATCATTTGCAATTTTAAATTTACTAATAATCCTCGTTTCTAACTTGATAGAAAGCTTGAGGATGAGAACAAGCTGGACAGACTTTTGGTGCTTCCAGTCCTTCGTGCAAAAACCCGCATTCTCGACAAATCCAGACAGTTTTCTTTTTTCTTTTGAACATTTCTTTGGTTTCAATTCTTTTGAGTAGTGTTTTATATCTGTCTTCATGATGTTTTTCAGCAACAGCTATTGCTCTCATTCTAGCAGCAATAATTGGAAATCCTTCTTTTTGGGCTATATCGGCAAATTCTGGATACATTTTGCTGTATTCATAATGTTCGCCAGCCATGGCAGCTTTAAGATTTTCTTCAGTTGTTCCAAAAATAGTTGGAGCTTCAGCTTCAACCTTGATTTCTTTAAGATTGCGTTCTTTTTTCTTTAACTCCTGAATATGTTCAAAAAGTCTTTTGGCATGAATTTTTTCCTGTTCTGCAGTAAGAGTGAAAACTTCACCGACTAATTCGTAACCTTCTTTTTGAGCTACTTTAGCAAAGTAAGTATAGCGATTGCGGGCTTGACTTTCGCCAATGAAAGCCTTGGTTAAGTTTAAGATAGTTTGTTTCATAGAAGTGTCCTTTCTTTAAAATTTTTTAATTAATTGTATTAAAAAGCAAAAATGTCTTATTGTCCAGCGGTTCCTCTTAAAAAGACTGCCTGCCAAGGTTGATAATTAGACCAGAAAGTATTTTGTCTTAGTATTTGCCCGTCTCTTTCGACTTTCCAGTCAAAACTGACTTTGGCGCCCCATGCTTTCCAGTCAATTTGTTTGACTGTTCCTGCCGGTAGGGTTGGATCATCCTGATATATATCTGGTCCAGGAGCACTTTGATTCCAGACTGTAGCTTTACCGATAGTAGCTTTTCTGCCATCAGAAGTCCCATAAATTTCATAACGAACATAAGTATTGACTGGATCAACATAAGTTTGGATGAGAAGATGAGCTGGTGTATCATTTTTAAATCTAAAATCTGCATTTGGCTCAAAGACAGAAGCATCGATGCCGACATCACTTTTTTGTTCATAGTATTCCACTCTGTAGGCATGAGGATGTCTTTCGATAATTTCCAGTCCAGCATCGAGTGCAGCTCTAAACATGGTGGTTGAAGTTTGACAAACTCCACCACCATCTCCCAAAACGGTGCGACCATTTTGGATAATATAAGCAGTTTGATAACCTTGAGAACTGTTAATAGGGCTGACATATTTTAAAACCGAGAACTCTTCTCCTGGAGGAACTAAAATACCGTTCATTTTGGCAGAGGCAAGTTCAATATTATGAATACGCCCTGGAATAGAATGATAAAACCAAGATTCTCCTTTTCCCAATAATTCTTTGATGCCTAAGTTATTAACATTACTGGTTGAAACTGCTGGATCGGTTTTATCTATCTCTAGATTAATTTGATGCGTTTGAATGTTTGATGAGGTGAGATAAATAATGCCATCTTTTAAAGCTTGAATACTTTGTGCAAGTTTAAGTTTTACTCCAGGTTTGCCTGGTTTAAACTCTGTCACTTTTTCACCTTCAAATTTAAACAAAGCATTTTGTGGTTCTTTATCAACAATTTTTGCTAATTCTCCTGCCCAAGAGGCAATTTTGACTTCGTCTAAATTAGAATAAACAGATAAAAAATTAATTAACTCTTCTTCTTTTAAAGTCCATTCATTTTCATCTTGTTTTAAGATCAAAGTTTTACCAAGTAAATTGTCAGCCAGTTGTTTGACGTTTTGGATTTGTTCTGGGGCAATTTTATTATTACTTTCCTCCAGTAATAAATTTTGCTTTTCAAAATTTTGTTTTAAAAAAGCGGCTAAAATGGTTTTTTTAGTTTTATCTACATTTAACTGTCTGCCAACTTTACCAGCAGAAACTGAAGCAGTTTTTTGCCCAGCTTTTTCCTCCAATAAAATACTAGGTGGGATCATTTCCTCGTTTACTGAAGCAGAAATGGAAGCGATAAAATCATCCAACTTTTTTTCATTAAAACTATAAATAAGACTAGTTTTAACCGGACCCTGTAAAACCTCAATTCTTTTAATAAAGTTAGTTAAAGGATTCCCTTCTCTAGTATAGGCATAAGCATTGGCAACAGAATTTTGCACATCATATTTCAGATCAAAAGATTCTTTATTAATTAAAAATTCCTTATTGGCATATGTTAAAGTGATTTGTTGAGAATTATTATTAAGATAATCTGTTAAAGCAATTTCTGCTTTTTTAATTGTTTTTCCTCCAATCAATAAATTGTTGACATAAATATTAGGATAAATTCGGTTAATAAAAAACAAACCATAAAGCAGGACAAAGTCTAATGGTAGAAGGATTATAATAAGAAAGAAAAGAATATTGATAAAGTTTTTCTTTTGATGATTTAGACTCATTTTATTTATTGCTAATTTTTTTATAAATATGATATCCTTAAATTATTATATAGAAAACTTAGCAAAATAGAAAAATAATTTTTATGGCAGACGATTTTAATCAAAATCCTCAAGCAGAAGATTATTCTTTAGACGAACAACCTCAAGATTCTTCTCCTTCTTTTTTGGCTCAAGATCAGATTAATCAGATTCAGGATAATAATACTAACCTGGATAATTCAGCTGATTTTCTTACTGATACAAATCAAAATAAAGATCAAGTCAACCCTGATCAGCTACTTAATACTCCAAGTTTTGCCACTATGGATCAAGGTCAAAATCTTACTGACGATTTAAATACATCAGAAAATATTAGTCAGCCTGCAGATCAATTTAACCAAACAAATAATACAGATGCTTTAACTGGTTATAATTTCCCTAATAATGACCAGACGCAAAATGAGAATTTAGCTTTAAATTCACAGGAAAGCGCAAATATTGATCAGCAAGTTGAGGAAATAACTACTCCTTCTTTTGCAACTTTAAATAATGACAACCAAGAAAATCAAGATAATAGTCAGAATTTAGGCAGTAATGAAACTCCTCCGCCTTTTGATAATAATAATGATTATGTAAATCCTGAAAATACGCAAAATTTCTCCAACACTCCTTCTGCGCCTCCGCCACCGGATTTTTCCAATTCTGACACTGCTATGCCTAATGAAGCTGAGGCTGCTGCTACAACATACAACATTAAGTCTGATAATGGATTATTAAAAAAAATATTATTTATTGTTTTAATTTTAATTTTAGTTGGTGGTATAGCTTTTTTAGCTATACAATTTTTTTGTAAAAAAGCTACCAATCCTAGTTCTTCAGGAACAAGAGAAACGAAAAACAAAACTAATCAGACAGCAACAAAAGTGGAGTTAAATTATTGGGGACTTTGGGAACCAAATCAGGTTTTACAAGATGTTCTTACTGCTTATGAAACACAAAATGGAGTGAAAATTAATTATACTCAAGAATCTTATCGAGATTATAGAGAAAGATTGCAGTCATCGATAGATAAGGGAACTGGACCAGATATTTTTCGCTATCATTCTACTTGGATCCCAATGCTGAAAAGTTATCTAGGTCCTGATAGCAAAAAACAAGTGGATATGTCGAGATTTTTACAAGCGACCAAACAGGATGTAGTTTTATCTGGTCAAACTTATGGTGTTCCCCTGATGTATGATAGTTTAGCTCTTTTTTATAACCCTGAAATGATGGAAAAAGCTGGCCAACCTGTTCCCCAAACATGGAAAGAATTTAAGGAAGCAGCCCAAAATTTAACTGTTACTCAGGGAAAAGATATTCAAATAGCTGGGGCAGCTATTGGAACAACTGCAAATGTTGATCATTTTTCTGATATTCTTGGACTTTTACTTTTGCAAAATAATGCTGATCCGGCAAATCCAGATAAATGCTTTAATGTTGATACAAACGAAAGCTGTCCAGGTCAAGATGCATTAATTTTTTATACCAATTTTGCTACAGTAGATAAAGTTTGGAATAGTGAGATGCCTAATTCTATTTATGCTTTTGCCAATGAAAAAGTAGCGATGATTTTTGCGCCAAGTTGGAGAGCTTTTGATATTAAAGACATTAATCCTAATCTTACTTTTAAAACTGCTCCAGTACCTCAAATTACTACCACTAAACAAATTGCTTGGTCTAATTACTGGGTGGAAGGGGTTTCGGCAAAATCTAAAAACCAAGAAGAAGCTTGGAAATTTTTGACTTATTTATCTTCAGATGAAGTGCTGATTAAGCTTTATACTTCAGCTTCAAACTTACGTCTATTTGGAGAACCATATCCTTCAATTACTTTAGCCAAAACTATCGAGAGTGAAGATGTGATAGGAGCTTTTGTCAGACAGGCAGAGTATGCCCAGAGCTGGTATATGTCTTCAAAAACTCATGATAACGGTTTAAATGATCAGATCATTAAATATTATGAAGACGCGGTCAATGGCATGATTGATGGAGAAAAAGTTGATAAAGTGATGCCAACTTTAACCAGCGGAGTGAAACAAGTTTTGACCAAATACGGAATTTCTTCCTCTTCCTCCAATTAACTTTTTTCATATTTGCAATCCTTTCAGTCTGATAATATGATGACATTATGCTTCATAACAGTTTGGCAATCCAACAGGCTATTTTAAAAACCATCATTTATGCGGATATTTTTACTTGCAGTTTAAAAACAAAAGAGATTTATCAAAAACTCCAATACAATCAAAAAATAGCTTACCAAACTTTTAAACACAATTTGGAAATTCTTATTAAAAATAAGAAAATTTATTGTCAACAGGATTTTTGTATTTTAATTCAAAGGCAAGAATTAATTGCTTTAAGAAAACAAAGAATTAAAATTAGTTTATCCAAACAGAAGATTCTTGAAAGAAGGTTAAAATATTTTAAAATTATTCCTTTTATTAAGGCTATTTTTCTTACTGGTAGCGTAGCTACACAAAATTGTCGAGAAGAAGATGACATTGATTTATTAATAATCTGTCAAAAAAATAGTTTATGGCTTTGTCGTATTTTAGTAGTTTTATGGAGCGATTTATTAAGGATAAGGCGAAAGCCGAAAGATAAAATTTTTACCAATAAATTGTGTTTTAATATTTTTTTAGAGGAAAGTTCTCTTACTCTTGCCAAAAACCAGCAAAATATTTTTTCAGCTAATGAATTAATTCAAGCAAAAGCTTTGCTAGACAAAGACCAATTTGCAGATAAGCTTTTACAGGATAACATCTGGATTTTAGATTTTCTAGCCCAAAGTTTTGTAATTAAAGATTCTCCACATAAGATTGAGCGAACTTCTTATCTTTTAAGTTTGATAAATAAAATAGCTTATTTACTGCAGAGAAGCTATATGCGGTCGAAAATAACTCAAGAAACTATTAAGTATGATCAAGCTTTTTTCCATAAGCAAAATTTGAGCATAATTATCCAAAAAGAGTTTAATACTAGAAAAAAAGCTTTTGGTTTGATATAATAATCAAAGTTTGACCACGCTGTCTTCAAACTAATACTTTATGACTAACCTCAAGGATAAAAAGGTTGTTTTTGTTCTAGCCCCTCGTGATTTTCGTGATGAAGAATATTTTCAACCAAAAGTGATTTTGCAATCTCAGGCAGTTCAGATTTTTACTGTTGCCAAAGGTAATGAAGAAGAGCTTACTGGTAGCCAGGGAGGAAAGGCCAGAACTGATGAAAAATTAGAAAATATTACTGCTGCCAATTTTGATGCTTTAGTTTTTGTCGGTGGCAAAGGTAGCCGAGTTTATTTCAAAGATAAAAAAATTCATAAAATAATCAATGATTTTAATGATCAACAAAAAGTTATTGCCGCTATTTGTTCTGCTCCAGCCATTTTAGCGAACGCTGGAATTTTAAAAGATAAAAAAGCTGTTTGTTTTGAAAAGGAAAGAGAAATTTTAGAAGTAAATGGGGCTAAGTTTGTGGATGAGGAAATTGTGGTTGATCATAACATTATTACAGCGAGAGATTTTAATGCTGCTTTAAACTTCGGCTCTAAAATAGCTGAACTACTTAACAAATAATTTATTTATTTTGTCTAAAAACCTAAATGAAAATTTAGGTTTTTTATAGTGAAAAATAAGATCATTTTTTACAGCGATCTAATTAAATTATCAGAACAAATTAAAAAAAAAGGCAAAGTAGTAATTTTGGCTACTGGAGTATTTGATCTATTTCATGCTGGACATAAACAATTTTTACAAAAAGCCAAGGATCTTGGAGGGATTTTATTTGTTGGCGTAGAAAGTGATCTGAGAGTAAAAAAACTGAAAGGAGAAAAAAGACCTCTTGATAAATTGACAGAAAGAATGAATAATGTAGCAAGCTTTACAAGTGTTGACTATGTTTTTTCTTTACCGGATAATTTTGGTAGTGAAAAAGAAATCTTAGCTCTGCTTAGGAATTTACAACCAGATTATTTATCTGTTTCTTCTCACACTAAACATCAAAAACAAAAGCGCGAGTTAATGAAAAAAATTCAAGGAGAACTTAAAGTTGTGATGAAACAAGATAAAAATATTTCTACTTCAAAATTGATTAAATCCTTAAAAAAAACATCTTGACAATTAATCAAGACTTAGTAAAATAGCACTCATAAGCATAGAGTGATAGCAAAAATTATAATTAAAAAATAATACAAGGAAAGGAGGTAACTATGGCTGCACCCAATTTGCAACCTACCGCAGGTTATCTTTTATTAGAACCAGTTGAAGCTACCAAAAAAACTTCTTCTGGCATTTATTTACCAGATTCTCACGAAGAAAAACCTCAGCAAGCTAAAGTTTTAGCTGTTGGAGGAGACACCAAAGATCTTAAAGCTCCTGCAAAAAAAGGAGATCTTGTGATTTATAAAAAATGGGGAGGAGATGAAGTTAAACTTAGTATTACTGATAAAGAATTAGTGTTTGTGAAATTTGAAGATGTGCTCGCAATTGTCAAATAAAAATAAATTTAAAATTAAAAATGATAAATGTAAAAATTAAAGTTTTTATTTTTTAATTTTACATTTTGCATTTTAAATTTGAAATATGCCAAAAAAAATTATTTATGGCGATGAAGCAAGACAAAAGCTTGCCGCCGGAATTAAAAAAATGGCTGATGCTGTGACCACCACTTTGGGGCCAAAAGGCCGCAATGTGGCTTTGGATAAATCCTGGGGCGCTCCTAATGTAGTTCATGATGGAGTGACAGTTGCTAAAGAAATTGAGCTTGAAGATAAATTTGAAAATATGTGCGCTCAGATGATCAAAGAAGCTGCTTCCAAAACTAATGATGTTTCAGGAGATGGAACCACGACCGCTACTTTACTTACTTATTCAATTGTTTCTGAAGGAATGAAAGGTGTAGCCGCAGGTATGGATCCTATGGCTATGCAGCAAGAAATTGCTGAAGCTGTAGAACAAGTTGTAGATGAAATTAAAAAGGTTGCTAAACCAATTAAAACTAATGAAGAAATTGCTCAAGTAGCCACAATTTCTGCCGGGAATGAAGAAATAGGTAAGAAAATTGCAGAAGCTATGGCTAAAGTCGGCAACGACGGAGTGATTACTGTTGAAGAAGGTAAAGGTCTTGATTTACAAGTGACTTATACTGAAGGAATGGAATTTGATAAAGGTTATGCTTCTCCTTATTTTGTGACTAACGTTGACAAAATGGAAGCTGAAATCGAAAACCCTTATATTTTGATTACTGATCAAAAAATTGCTTCTATTCAAGAACTTTTGCCTTTCTTAGAAAATTTGGTCAAAGTTTCCAAAGATTTAGTCATTATTGCTGATGAGATCGAAGGTGAAGCCTTAGCCACTTTGGTTGTCAACAAACTTAAAGGTGGTTTTAATGTTTTGGCAGTCAAAGCTCCTGGATTTGGTGACAGACGTAAAGCTATGCTTGAAGATATTGCCATTCTTACAGGTGGAAGCG
>JAAZND010000095.1 GCA_012798485.1 Candidatus Beckwithbacteria bacterium
CGCGCGGCAACGCTCCCTAACAAGCCGGTAAATGCCATGCTGGCATACGATATACATGAAAACGTTCGTTTTTTAAGGAGATTAATACCAGAAGAAAGCTAAGTACTATTAAGGCCGCACGGCACTTACCGGCTAAACGTTGTGCGTCAGTGTAAAAAGACAGCCGACACGCAAATGGCACATTTGGTTTTTGCCGAAACACGAGCCAAAACTCAAAAAACCAAAAGAGCCATTTTTTTGCCAACGCACCGACAGAAATTAATAAATTTGACAACTAATATATTGACAATATGAGCATAGAACAGGGACTTAACTCAAGACGAGAAAACGACAAACAAGTTGAAAGCCAACAATGGTTTCAAAAGCTTATTCAAGCAGACCAGTATGTTGGTGACATTTACTCTATCAATTATGAGACAGCAAGAGTAATCATTCACGACTTTTACAGAGAGAAAGTTGGTGGAATACCAAGTTTAAGTTTTCTAATTGCGACACGAGTTGACCCAAGTAAAACAGATATTGACTTTAAAAAGGAAGATGCTTCATTTGTTCTTTTACGAGTAATGGATGCAGCAGCTTTGCCACAAGACAAAGAAGCAGAAAGAATTAGAGTTGAAACGGCTCAAAGAATAAGCGGAGAAACTGAAAAACATTGGGATGACGCAGGTTCAATGGACTTGCGAACAAAAAACATTCTTGGATTTGCAGGTGTTCAATGTCGAATTATTGGAACATTTTTTCTTGAAGAAAACGGACATAATGTTGACGCCCCTCTTAATCTGAAATTTGGTAGCGATATATCTAATTACTACCCAAACAGGGGCTTGAAAGTTTATAAGCCAAACGGAAAAGCACTTGAACAAATCGTAAATTACGCAGACCCTTCTAGTATTCAGGCTCACACAGAGAAATATGGAAACACAGAGAGGGTGAAACTTGGATTTGTTCGCTATGCTTCAACAAATCGTAAATATCAGCAAGTAGATGATGTTCCAGTTTATATATATCCTGCGGACTTGCTATCTCAAAAATCTGCATTGTTTGGTATGACTAGAACTGGTAAATCAAACACCACTAAAATTATCGCCAAATCAGTATTTGAATTAAGAACAAATGAAAATTCTAATGACAGACCACTACGAATAGGGCAAATTATTTTTGACCCAAATGGTGAGTATGCAAATGAAAATGTTCAGGACAATAATTCCGCTCTTAAAAATGTTTGGCAACTTTTGCCAAATGGAGTAAAGGCAAACGAAGTTGTTACCTATGGAATTACAAGACATCCAAATGACCCTGAAAGAACCTTAATGCTTCTAAACTTCTTTGAAACAAGTAATACGCAGATTGGAAAAAGTATAATTGATAGCATCTTATCAGAAGATAGCACTAATTACATCAAACAATTTTGCCAAGTAAGCTTTGATGAACCTGACCCAAATGACCGAAGTGCAACTACACGTTATAACAGACGATTATTAGCCTATCGTTCAGTATTAGCCAGAGCAGGTTTTCAAGTTCCACCAAGTTTAAGGGCAAGCACAAGGGGGCTATTTAATCAAGACTTGATTACTGCCCTTCAAACGGGAAGAAATAATAATTCGCCAACCCCTGAATATGTTTCAGCAGCACAAGTATTCTCAAATCCAAATCCTGCTTGGGGTCAACTTGCTAACGCTTTTGAAGCATTAGATAAATTCATTCGAGACAGTAGCAGCAATTACACGACATTTGAAAATGCTTATGTAAGTCGTCCTAATGGTTCAGGCGACAGATGGGCTGATGAAGATTTGAAAAAAATCATTGGCATTTTTCAATATCCCAACGGAACAAGAAAAATCGGTAAAGCGGCAGAACAACATAGTGCCGACACAACAAGTGATTACGCAGAAGATATTTACAAACACCTTGTTCAAGGTAAATTGGTAATAATTGACCAATCAAGTGGAGAACCCGAACTCAATAAATCTTCTGCGACCAGAATAATGACAAAGATTTTCAAAGAAAATCAAAGAAAATTTGTTCAAGGCGAAACTAACATTCCTGAAATTTTAGTTTATGTTGAAGAAGCCCACAATATTTTGCCTGCAGGTAATGATTTAGATTTATCAGACATTTGGGTAAGGACTGCAAAAGAAGGTTCTAAGTATCGCATCGGAATGGTTTACGCCACGCAAGAAGTAAGTAGCATTCAAAAGAACATTCTTAAAAACACTGCCAATTGGTTTATTAGCCATTTGAACAATACCGATGAGACAAAAGAACTTTGCAAGTATTACGACTTTGCAGACTTTGAACCATCCATAAGAAGAGCCCAAGATAAAGGGTTTTTAAGAGTAAAAACATTAAGTAACCTATTTGTCATTCCTGTTCAGGTGGACAGGTTTGAAGTTTAACACACTATCATATGAGTTTTGAAGGAGAATTTGCCAGTTACGAGCCTTTAAGACGGTTACTTGATAGTGAAAAAGTTAAATCACTTCAAAACCGACTTAAAATAAGGCAACAAGAAGAAGAAACAGAAGACTTTGAAGGTTCAATAGTCAAAAAATCTGATTTGACCGAAAGTACCTTGCAACCTGATTTAGTTCTTGCAATTGATGGAAGCAATTTAGCCGCTAAAGCAGAAAACGGATTTCCTGGTGCCGAATTTGGTTATATTACCATTGCTTCCGTTTTAATTGACTTGAAGTTAATTGGAGAGTTAGAAAAAAAAGAATTTGTTGAGCCAAAGAAATTTCGTGAAACAGAAAAAGCATCAACTATTGAAAGCGTTTTTCCCGGTTGTAATGTAATTCTCGATACAGAAAAAAATGCTAAGTCTTCCTTACGGAGAGCTTTATTTGAAGAGTTACGCAGCAACACCATTTTTTCAGATGGGGAAAGTTTGCTTGACACCTACGAGCATCTTTTTAGAATAAAACGTGAACATTTTCAAGAAAGAAATTTACCAAGAAGCCCAATTGATGGAGTTGAAGAAGAAATGACTTATGACTATGGGGAATATACTTGTCCTCATTCAGGCGAGCCACTTTTCTCAACTGATGCTTTGCGTTTACACGAACTTATGAACCCAGGCGGGAGCAATGGTGAAATGTTTGGGCAAATAATGTCCACTCTTGAAAAACTTTGGCTTGTTCACATTCTAAGAGCATTTGAACGCAAAGGTTGGTTAGCAACACTCCGCAGAGTTGCTTTTATAATGGATGGACCTTTAGCTGTATTCAGCACTTCATCTTGGTTAACAAAAGTTATTAGTCACGAATTAACTCGACTGAATGACCTTCAACGGAAAATAAATGGTCAAGATCTTTTAATCATTGGAATTGAAAAATCAGGAACATTCTTCAATCACTTCATTGAGATAGACACTACCAAAGACGGGGTAACTGATAAATTTCCAAAACAATCTGCCTTACTCTTAAATGACGGCTACATAAAACGAAATATCATTTTTTCTGAGAGTATCAAACCATACGGACAAGACACTTATTTTGGAAGAAAACTTTTCTACAAAGCGGCATTAGGTCAAAAAATTGTTCCTGTCGTAGCTTGTTTCAACGAGTATCAAAGAAATCTTGATACAGCAAATCCTGACCAATTTACAAGATTAGCAGATGTCATGAATTTGCTAGACCAACTTGTTTCAAGCAGATACCCGAATTCTGTTTCACCGTTAGTTTCAGCACACGCAGAAGCAGCAATTCCTTTGAACTTAGGCAAACGAATCTTTGAAGACATAGCAAGAGAAATAAGAGAGAAATCAAAAGAATGATAGCAAAGGAAAAAATATTGAAAGGTTTTGAAACTGCCGAAGCACGTTGGGCAAGGTTTGGGCCATATTATGCAATGTTTCCTTTGGAATTTGCATTTGATGTAGTTGAGAAATACTCAAAGAATGGTGATTATATAATTGACCCTTTTGCGGGTAGATGCAGTAGTATATATGCTGGTGGCGTTTTAGGAAGAAATAGTTTAGGATTAGAAATTAACCCTGTGGGTTGGTTGTATGGAACTGTAAAACTGCAACCAGCAGAAAAAGAAGAAGTCATTGATCGACTACTTGAAATTTACAGTAAGAGAAACTATTACAACCGAGCAATCCAAAAAATGCCCGAATTTTATCGCATTTGTTACTGTGACGAAGTTCTTAAATTCCTGTTAGCCGCCCGAACTCATTTAGATTGGAGAAACAATAAAGTTGATGCGACTTTGATGTCAATCCTTCTCATTTACCTACACGCAAAAATTGGCGAAGGACTTTCCAATCAAATGAGAATGACTAAATCAATGGGGATGAATTACTCTGTTCAATGGTGGAAGAAAAACAATATGACCACACCGCCTGAAATAAACCCCTGCGATTTCATTCTCAAAAAAATCGAATGGCGTTATGAGAAAGGTAAACCAAAAGTTACTGAGAGTGCCGTTGTGTTCGGAGATAGTTCAAATAAATTAATAAACATTGCAGAAAGAGCAATAAACAACGATATAAAATTTTCCTTGCTGTTTACTTCACCACCCTATTACTCAATTACTGACTATCACGCGGACCAGTGGTTGCGACTTTGGCTTTTAGGTGGTTCAGAAAATCCTCAATCACTAAAAGATAAGCATAAAGGTCGATTTGTAAATAAGCAAGAATATTATGACTTACTAGACAACGTTTTTGGACTTTGTGCCAAAATGATGAAAAGAGAAAGCACTGTTTATGTTCGGACAGACAAGAGAGAATTTACTTTCAACTCTACACTTGAAATACTGAAAAAGCATTTCCCAAATCATTCAGTTAAAATTGTCGAAAAACCTTTGACAAAGGACACAAAAACTCAAACAAAACTCTTCGGGGACAAGACAATGAAGCCAGGAGAAGTTGATATAATAATGACAAGAAAATGAGCCAACCCAACAGCCACACACATTGCCAAGTCGCACCAGCTGACCCGCAAGCCAAAACTTGGCAAAGAGTGTGTCTGTTCCTGCGCACAACTGACAGACAATCAGAACAAAACAAGAACACCGAACGCACAACAAAGTGTATATGCCATAAGGGTTTCAGTGGGTATTCAAGCGTTGTACCCCGCTCAAACTTTCGTGTCGGTGGACAGGAAACTGCCCCGCAATCCCTTACGGCACATACACTCGACCGTTAGCGGTCAGATGTTGACAACCCTTAAATTGACTACATAATGAAACTTACAGGTGGTGTAATAATAATTGGTTCCTTAATTTGGGATCCAGACTTAGAAAAGGGAGATAACCTCAGAAAGGATTGGAGAGATAAGTACCTCCTTGATAAAAGAACTTATACCAAGTTACCAATTCGCTATGGCAAAATATCACAGAAAAGAAATAAAGTTTATACGATGGTATTTTCTAAAAGCTGTGAAAAAAACCTGGGTCAGGGATTAATACTTCAATTTAAAGATTATGTCACTGGATTTGAAACCATTAAAAGACAAGCAATTGCATTAGCTATCGCTGAAGGAATTTATAAAAATGATAACTTAAGACTTACATCAAATTGGGGATCCGTTGGTTTACTCCTTAATCCAAAACTACGGCAGAATGATATTGCAAGTTATGAATTGATTAAAGAGGAATGGTCAAAAATTTATCATTCTTATAGAGACACTTTTGTATCCGAAAGTTATAAAACTATCGAAGAAAGTGAATCTGTAATTACAAGCAATGGAGTTTTAAACATTACATGGCAGGAGGAAATGAATTTATTTGACTTATTGATTGCAACTCCAGTCGTCCCAAAACCAAAATCAATTCCTAACCCTCATGATATTGCAAAGACATTTCAATCAGATTCTGAATATTTTTTTCAAAATCAAACTAATCAAATAATTACAAGTTGCGATAAAGAAATTCTCATTGAACTTCAAAAGTGATATTTCAATTTATAATAATAAATTTAGTTTTCCTAAATTTGTTTATGCCTCTAATAACCGCTAAAAAAAAGAATTATGTTCTGTAAAGAATGTGGTAAGGAGATTGATAATGACAGCAAGTTTTGCTCACACTGTGGAACAAGGCAATCAGTCATAGGATTAGCAGAAATAACATCTGAAATACCTAAGAAATCAGAGCCAGCATCTCAAAAAATTGATATCTCATTATCATTCGGAAAATCAGCAAAAAAAGGTTCAAAAGAACCAGTTTTCATTGAAAAATACGATAAAAATTATAGTGGAGATATTGGGGCGACAATATTCGGATCAGTACTCATCCTAATTAACTTAATAGTATTGTTAACCGTTAAGATTAATGATCCCGATAACCTTCAAGTTTACAAAGCTATTGCAGCATTCGTAAATATTATTTGGAGAATAATTGCCACAATTTGGGTAGTGAATATTGCTAAAAGACAGAATAGAGAGCATGTTGGTTGGGGATTCTTTGCCTTCTTCATACCTAACTTAGCGCTGATTATTATCGGATTATTAAATAAGTTAAAGAAGGATATTGTACCACATTCAAATAATAACTCATCCGTTCTTAGTCAAAATCATATTGCATCTAATCAAGGTTTTATTCCATCCACTTTTATAGAGAAAGAGGCTCTGAAAAGAACTGGTTTTTTTGATGAAGGGATTCAGTATGAATATAAAATTGAATATTCAAATGGGAATTCCGGCTCTATATATAGGCTGGGTAAAAACGTATATTTATTTTATATAGAAGAGGAGAAAATAAAAGCACATTATTCTGACAAAGAATCTGCGATTATTGGACTTGATTATTATTTACAGACCTCTAAAATATATAAGACAAATCTACTAACTGGAAACATACTTTATTATCCTTAATTGAGATTTAACAGTCTTGATTTACTTTCATTATATAATTGATATATAGACCCTTAAAATAAATCCAACCGCTAACACGGACAATA
>JAAZND010000009.1 GCA_012798485.1 Candidatus Beckwithbacteria bacterium
CAATTTTTAATGGCGATAATTTTTGTATTCTGGCAAGAAAAGAGAGGATTTTGTAGTTTTAGCCTAATTGTTTTGTCATCCCGAACTTGTTTCGGAATCTTTAAATTTTTATAAATGCTGAAACATCTGCCTGTCGGCAGACAGGAGTTAAACATGACAAACAATTTATAATCCTCGTTTTTAAAAAAACTGATTTGAGTTAAAATACAATAGTAATTTTAATATTTTTAGTTTTGCATTTCCCGCCTGCAACGCTTTGCCAGTTCGCAGAGATACAGCGTTTCTGGCGAGCATAACAATGCGGGCAGGTTATTTTTAAATTGAAATGGTGGGTATAGCTCATTCGGTTAGAGCGCCGCTCTGTGGAAGCGGAGGTGGGCGGTTCGATTCCGCTTACCCACCCCAAAGTTAAATCAATTATTTTTTTACTATAACTTCAGGACATAATTAAATATGTGCACATTGGCAACTACCAAAATCGATAACAGCTGGTTTTTACTTAAAACCAGAGATCCTGTTCCTTGGATGCGCATCGATGATGAAATTAAACTTTTTGATTCTGATATTGATAAGGCCAAAAAATTAATTATCCAAAATCCAGATCCAAAACAGGATGGTTATTATGGTGGAATTAATGAATATGGAGTAGCTTTTGTTGCCACTTTTTTACCAGTTGCTGAAAATCAAATCTCTTATATCCGCAGACCTTATGTCAGATTAATTTTGGATGCACAAAATGCAAGGCAAGCATTGAAACTGATCAAATCTTTTAATCCTAAAATTGGCGGCAATTTTTTTATAGCTGACAAAAATGACTGTTTTGAAATAGAAGGCGCTCCATCAGAATATTTCGTCAAAAAAATCAATAAGCCGCTGGCTAAAACCAATCATTTTTTGCATTTACCTTACCAAAATTTACAAATCAATATCGATGGTTACAGAAATTGGACTGAGACAAGATTAAAAACTGCTCAAGCATTGATTGATAAAGCCAAGAATATTTATGACCTTGAAAATATTTTAAAAGATAGAACTAATGCCAAAGACAAAGCCGCAATTTGTATGCTCAAAGGAGACTGGGATTATAATCCTCCAACTGCTTCGGCTTTTATCTTTGATACCAAAAATACCTTGGTTTATTATTGTCAAGGAAATCCTTTAGAAAAAAAATTTAAAAAGTATAGTTTTAGTTAAAAAAATTAATTTAAATGGATAAAAATCTTCAAATTCGCCTTAAAAACACTTTTAATCAACTTGCCCAAATCTATACCAACAAGTTTACCAGTGATAAAACTGAACAGGAAAAATTGCTTTCTTTAATCAAAGAATGGCAATTGCAAAAAGGCGACAGAGTTTTGGAAGTTGGCGGCGGCACTGGAGATTTGACTCCTTTTTTATTACAAAAAATTGGAGCTGAAGGTTCATTGGTTTTTTTGGATATTGCTCCAAAAATGTTTGCCGTCGCTAAAAATAAACTAAAAAGTTTTGATAACATCTCTTTTATTTTGCAAGATATTCATTTTTATTCTGATGATGAATTGTTTGATAAAATTATTATCTTTAATACTTTTCCTCATTTTATTGACAAGAGAATGGCTTTAAAAAACTGCTTTAAACTTCTGAAACCCAAGGGAAAATTAATTATTTGTCATAATGAATCAAGATCTTCTATTTGTCTTTGCCATCACAAAAAACAAGTAGATAATAAAATTGCCGAATTTCCAGATGACAAAACAGTAGCGATGCTTTTAATCGATCTTAATTTTAAAATTGATTTATTTGAGAATAATGAAGGTTATGATTATTATTTGCTAGTTGCAACAAAGCCTTAATTTAAATTTCATAATCTTCATTATTTCTAAAATTTTTTATTCCACAGTCACACTTTTAGCCAAATTTCTAGGTTTATCTACATCGCAGCCTAATTCTATCCCCATAAAACACGTAAAAAGCTGCAAAGGGATCACAGATAAAATTGGTGTTAACATTTCCAGTGTTTGGGGGATATAAATAACATCTTCAACAACTTTTTTTATTTCTTGGTTGCCTTCAGTTGCTATGGCAATGATTTTCCCATTTCTGGCTTTGATTTCTTCCATATTACTAAAGTTTTTTTCATAAACACTGTCATTTGGCATAATGAAAATTGAAGGAAAATTTTCGTCAATCATGGCAATAGCTCCATGTTTTGGTTCTCCACTTGGATAACCCTCAGCATGAACATAATAATCCACCTCTTTTAACTTATGAGCTCCTTCTTCAGCAATCGGATAGTTATATTTTCTGCCCATATAGAGAAAATTTTTATATTTGGCATATTTATGGGCTAACTGTTTTATTTGTTTGCTGTTTTTAAGTACTTTCTCAATTAAAGCAGGTAGCTTTTGAATTTGAAAAGTTATCTGTTTACTTATATCAGTCGACATTTTTCCTCGCATTCTGCCAAGATAAACAGTCAAAAGAGCCAAAATCACAATTTGGGAAATAAAAGCCTTGGTAGAAGCAACAGCAATTTCCGGACCAGCATGATTATAAATGCCAGCTTCAGTTTCTCTAGAAATAGTGCTACCAACTACATTGACAATACCCAAAACTAAGGCTCCTCTTTTTTTAGCTTCTAAAATTGAAGCTAAGCTATCCGCTGTTTCCCCAGATTGACTCAAAACAATCACAGCAGTCTGAGCATTAAGTGTAGTTTTGCGATATCTAAATTCACTGCCAAATTCAGCATCTACCGGAATGCCTGTATATTCTTCGAGCATGTATTTACCTATCAGACAGACATAAGCAGCAGTTCCATAAGCGATAAGAATTATTCTATTGATATTTTTTATCCTGTTCTTATCAAGATTTTCAAGACCTCCTAATTTAACTTCTCCAGTTTTGCCAATAATTCTGCCCCTGATAGAGTTTTGGATAACTTCAGCTGACTCAAAAATTTCTTTGAGCATAAAATACTCATGCCCATTTTTTTGCATTTTAGCAGCATTTAAATCAAGCTCATGCTCTTGTTTTTTAATTGGTTCTTTATGCTGGGTAGATATAATCTGATAACTATCCTTGGTAATGACTCCAAGTTCGTTATCTTCAAGATAAATAACTTTATCAGCATAACCAGCAAGAGCTAATGGATCAGAAGCAATAAAATTTTCTCCTTTCCCAAGACCAATAACCAAGGGGCTGCTTTTTTTGACTACAATAATTTTTTCCGGATTATCTATCGAGATAACGGCAAAAGCGTAAGCTCCTTCCAGATATTTAGCAGCCTTCAAAGTCGCTTGCTCTAGATTGCCGGCAAAATATTCTTCAATCAAATGAGCAATAACTTCAGTATCAGTTTCTGATTTAAAAACATGACCTTTTTTGCTTAATTCATCCTTTATTGCTTTATAATTTTCAATAATACCATTATGCACTACATAAATATGGTTTTTACAATCAGTATGAGGATGAGCATTTACCTCTGAAGGTTTGCCATGAGTTGCCCAGCGAGTATGAGCAATTCCCATTGTCCCAGGCAAATCACTTTCTTTTAATTTTGCCTCTAAATTAGAAGCTTGCCTACGGTTTTAACACAATGAATTTGTTTTTTTTGATCAAAAGTGACCATTCCTGCAGAATCATAACCTCGATATTCAAGACGTTTTAAGGCTTCCAGTAAAAAATCAGATGCTTTTTTTGGACCAAGATATCCAGCAATACCACACATAGGATAAAAATAAATCTAAGAACATGAATTGCCACAAAAACAGCTCATGTTTCATGATTTTTATTAAATAATGATTATAATGTTTGAAAAAATTTTATCTTGGAGAAAGACTTTTCGTTTTATTTTGACTTTGTGCTTTTGTTACCAAAAGTTTTGATCAGAATTTTATGGATGAACGCACACCCAGGAGGTTTCCGCAGATACTCTAAATTTGAAATTTAGGTCCGATTGTTATCATAAAAATGATAACCCTCCTTCCTCGTACTCCTTTATGAATTTATGAAAAAAAATAAAGGAACCACACGCTCTAATTTTTTTGCTCCTTTACCACCTCCTATATAAGTTTTAATTTTAATAACTAAATGAAAATATAACAAATTGTATTAGGAAATGTCAAATTTTACTTTTTAATCAGATTTTAATTTCCTTAGTTTAAACTTTACCTGATATCCAAACAAGAGAATATCATTTAATTTATGTTTCAAAACAGAACTGAAGCTGGCAAGTTTTTAGCTCAAAAACTCAGAAAAGAACTTGAGGATATTGATTTATCTCAAGTGATAGTGTTGTCTATTCCTAATGGCGGAGTAATGATTGGTAAAGTTATTTCCCAAGATTTTCATTGTCTTCATAGTTTAATTTTAGTTAAAAAGTTAAGATCACCTTACGAAAAAGAATTGGCTTTTGGCTCAATTGGCTTAAATAAAAATTGCCTTTATTTAGATCAACAAATTTATGAGCAGCTTAAAATTAGCGAGAGTTTTTTGAAAAAAGAAATTGCTAGTAGACAAAAAATTTTGCAACAAAAAGCTGATTTTTATCAGTTAAAATCGATTAATTTACAAAATAAAATTATACTTCTTGTTGATGATGGTGCAGCCACCGGAGCCACAATGATTACTGCTATTCGTGAAGTAAAAATGCAAAAACCACAAAAAATCATCGTAGCTCTTCCAGTTTTACCTTTTGATCTTGTCAATTTATTAAAAAAAGAAGTAGAGAAATTAATCTATCTAGAAAATCCTATAGCTTTTAATGGAGTGGGACAGTTTTATTATCAATTTGAACAAATAACTGATAAGCAAGTAAAGACAATAATTAACTCAGAATAAAAAAGCGGTATTTTCATACCGCTTTCATTTTTTACTAAAATATAAATTTATTTTTTAACTTTTTTAGTAGGCTTTTTGACAGTTTTCTTAACAGTTTTTTTAGGGGCTTTTTTGATAGTTTTCTTTACGGTTTTCTTTACAGCTTTTTTCACAGTTTTCTTGACCGGTTTTTTGACAGTTTTCTTAGGAGCAGCTTTTTTAGCAGGCATTGAAAATCACCCCCTTTAAAAATCAAATAAAAAAAATTGATCTTAATTTAAATTTATGCTTTTTGTAGGAATTGTCAAGCAGAAAATTTATTAATATTTATGGTTAATTTTGCAATAAATTATCTATAACTACATTCTCTAAATCCACACCTTTAGCAGTTAACTTGAGTCTATTTTTTATAATTTTAATTAATTTATTTTCTTGAAGCTCAGTAATTTCTTTTTGATATTTCTTTTTAAAATCAGCCAAATTAATGCCTTTTGTCAGTCTTAATCCTAACATTAAGTTTCTTTTCAATTTAAGCTTTTTATCAATTTTTTCACTCTGTTTGATAGCTAATTTATTGTTTTTTAAATTTTGCATATACAAATCAAGATTATAAACATTAAAAAACTGTTTCCCTTTAAAATAGCTATGAGCGCCAGCGCCAAAGCCAAGATAAAATTTTCCCAACCAAAGATCCAAATTATGCTGACACTCAAAATTTGGTTTACAAAAATTGGAAATTTCGTATTGCTTATAGCCATTTTGAGCTAAAAATTTTCTGGCAAAATGATACATCTTGCGATTTAAACTTTCATCAACTTTTAGCTTTCCGCTTTTATAAAGCTTTCCAAAAACTGAGTTATTTTCTATTTCCAAACTATAACAGGCAAGGTGAGTTGGTTGAAATTCAGCCACTTTTTGCAAAGAAGTTTTAAAATCAGCCAAGCTTTGACCAGGAATGCCAAAAATCAAATCAAGATTGATATTGCCAAAATATTTTTGCACAAGTTTATATTTTTTCTTAAACTCTTCATAAATATAATTACGACCAAGAAATTTTAAAATTTCATCCTGACAAGCTTGCAACCCAAGACTTAAACGATTAACCTCAGCTTTTTGATAAATCATTAATTTTTTCGCACTTAAGCTTTCCGGATTAGCTTCAAGCGTAATTTCAATAGTTTTAGAAAGATTAAAATTAGTTTTGATAAATTTTAATAAATTTACAATTAAAATTGGATCAACTAAACTAGGAGTGCCTCCGCCAAAATAAATCGTGGAAATTTGATAATTTTTTAGTTTTTCCTGATAAATGGCTAATTCTTTTTTCAAAGCCTCAAAATAAGCTGGAATTTTATCTTCCTGATTAGCTTTGGAGAAAAAAGCACAATAATTGCATTTGCGACGACAAAAGGGGAGGTGAAAGTAAAAATTAAGCTCTGGCATTGTTAAATTTTGAAACTGTCAAAATTTCTCTGGATACAAATCTCTTAACTGAACGCTCTTCTGATCTCTTTCAGAAATGATCATTTTTTCTTTTTCAATAGGCCAGGGAATTTGTAAATCTGGGTCAAAAAGAGAAATAGCCTGGTCGCCTTTGGGGTTGCGATCTTTGTAAAGCGCATCGACAAAATATAAATATTCAACTTCATCCTTTTCTACAGCAATAGAATTGGCTACGCCAATTGGCACAAAGAGACATCCATATAGAGCTTGTGGCCCAAGATTAAAAATTTCCACCTGTTTAAAAGTTAGAGAATCTGGACGGATATCAACCAAAGCACAAAAAGCAGTGCCTTTTACAATTGCTACCAGTTTTCTCCAACTTTCAGCATGCATACCTCTAACAACATAAGTTTGAGAATGTGCGTGATTAATTTGTTTAATAATGAAAGGTTTGTCTAAAATTTCATTAAGGCTTGGGATTTTACACAGCTCAGCAAAAAAGCCTCGGCTATCTTCATGCAGCTGGGAAGAAACAAAATAAAGACCATCAATTTTGGTTTTATAAATACCATTTTTGATTTCTAAATCTGGAATTGGATGATAAAATTGAGTCATAATCATTGTCATTCTGAACTTGCTATAGTCCTTCGAAATTTAATGAAGGAGCATTTCAGGATCTTGATAATTTATAATAGAGATGATGAAATAAATTCAGCATGACATAAAGTAGTATTTTTAATTTAGCTATATTATAGATACAATCTAAAAAATCAACAAGAAAGGAAAATATGCCAAAAATCAGCAAAGCTATTATTCCAGCAGCAGGAATTGGTTCCAGGTTTTTACCTTGGACTAAATCTGTTCCCAAAGAAATGCTTCCAATTATTGATAAACCAGTCATTCAATATATTGTGGAAGAATGTGTTCAAGCTGGCATTGATCAAATTGCGATTATTACAGACTCTAAAAAACGCGCAATAGATGATTATTTTGACAATGATCCATCTTTGGAATATCAGCTGGAAAAAGCTGGGAAATTAAAAGAACTTGAAGAAATTCGCAAAATTTCTAATTTGGCTGATTTTGTTTATATTCGTCAGAAAGGTCCTTATGGCAATGCCACGCCAGTAGTTTCCGCTAAAAGATTTATTGGCAATGATCCTTTTGTGGTTTTGTGGGGGGATCAGTTTATCTGGGCAAATCCATCAAGGCTAAAACAATGTTTGGAGGTTTTTGAACGTTTCAATGCGCCAACTTTTTCGGCTCTTCCAGTTGAAGATTATCAAAAAAAATCTGTCGGAATTGGTAAAACTGTCAAGCTTGAAGACAACATTTATAAACTGGAAGAAATTGTGGAAAAGCCAGGAATAGATAAAGCTCCTTCCAATCTGATGATTTCCGGAGTCTATATTTTAACGCCAGATATTGGACCCATTTTAGAAAATTTAAAACCTGGTAAAGATGGCGAGTATTGGCTGGTTGATGCGATTAATCTTTTATTAAAACAAAGAGAAGGTTATGCTGTGGAAATTAAAAACGGTAAATATTATGACACAGGCAGAAAATTGGAATATCACAAAACGGTTGTGGATTTTATGCTTGAAGACCCGGAAATAGGAAAGGAAATGAAAATATATATGCAGGAAAAGTTAAAATAAAATACTGCTTGCCCAAGATATTTAATTAATGAGAGAAGAAGAAAAATCAAACTCAAGATACTATCAAAGACTATTTGAAGAAAGACTTAGTCGTTTTAAAGAACACCCTAATAATAATAGAAATAAAATAGTAAGCTTGGTAGTTATATTAGCAGATATAAAAATAGCATGGGAATTAGAAACTTTAGAAATTGAAGAAAGTAAATGGCCAAGTATTTTTCAACATTATCAAATAAAAGAAGAGTTTGGTCATAATGGCTATAATGGTTTTTTTTATGAAATTGAGGGGTTGAGATATCTAGTATTATCTAGTTACAAATATATAGATAATCTTGACCCAGATATTCAAAAAAAAATTATTGATACCCTTCAAAGATACAGTATAGTAGGAATATATTATAAACAATATGGAAAACCAAACGATTTTTTAAATGAAGCGGAAACTAAACTAAGCCTTGAAGCAAAAAAACATATGATATTAATTGATGAAGAAATTCAAAAAATGGGAGAAAGGTGGTTATTTGGAGTTGCTAAGGCTTTAGATTGGAGTGAATTGGACTTATTAAGATTTAGAGCAAATTATGAAATGCCAGAAGGAAAAGAAATAGGAGGAGAATTATATAGAGAGTTATTTTATACTAAACATAAATAACTTATTTTTTAAAAGTTTCTGTCCGGCAAAGGCGGGATCGAAATGATAATTCTTGTTTGGTTTATTAAGACTAATTTTTGCCAGTCTAGTGATTGTTTCTCATTTGGATATTTTTCCTAAAGTTCCTGAATTTACGTGGTTTAATCAAGGAATTTGGGGTTTGGTTGGTTTTTTTATTCTTTCTGGTTTTTTGATGAAACTTACTTGGGAAAAAAAATATTTAAATCAGGCAATTGCTTTTTATAAAGATAGAATTATTAGAATTTTCCCACAATATTATTTTTGGCTTACTATTTCCATTTTGCTTTTAGTTTTGATCAAATTTAATCCATGGAATTTACATATTCTTTCCATTTTAGCTCATATTTTTGTTATCCCTCTTAATTTGGTCAGGATTTTGGATTTAAAATCTTTTACAACTCTTCCTTTCTGGGGTTTGGTTATCCCGCCTGCTTGGAGTTTGGGCTCAGAATTGCAATTCTATTTACTAATTCCATGGCTTTTTAAAAAAACAAAGAATCAACTTTTAGCTCTTATTATTAGTTTAATTATTTGGACGATTGCTTCCTTTAATCTTATTCCTACAGAAACTTGGGCTTTTCGTTTGCTACCCTGAACTTTATTTTTATTTCTTATTGGCTCCTTAATTTACGATTTAGTTATCAAAAAAGAAAAACAAGCTAAATATCTGCTGGGTTTGATTTGGGTTTGGGCCATTATTCTTGGTTTGGTTTTATTAAAATTTCACAAAATTGACTTTGATTATAACGGTGAAATTCTTTCTGGAATAATTATTTTGATCCCAATTATTTATCTTTTAGCTCAGGTAAAAAATAGACCAAAATGGGATGATTTTTTGGGAAGTGCAACCTATGGCATGTATCTTAATCATTATTTGTTTGTTTATCTTTCCTGGCATTTTAATTTTTTGCCAGACCAAAAATGGACCAAAGTTCTTCTTTTTCTTCCTTTGTCTTTTGTTTTAGGTTTAGTCAGTTTTTATCTGGTTGATAAAAATTTAAAGGATTTTAGGAAAAATCAAAAAGTTTAAGCCCAGTTTCTTTATCGAATTTTTTATTAAGTTTTGGCAAAGCTTGCAGATAAATTTCAGCTGTTCCAGAAACGCGTGCATCAATTAAATGACCGGCAAGAGCTTGCATTTGATTATCAGCTAAAGTCATATGTGCATGAATGATCAGATCCTGCTCAACCCCTATAGAACCAGTCAAATTACTGACTTCGTAGGCTTTTTCGAAACTCAGAGAAGAATATTTTTGTTTTACTACATCATAATGTGCAAGTTCTACCCAATCAACAGCTCCAAGCCCATAAAAAAAACCGCCTTCAATTTTTTTCTCCTTGCAAAAAGTTTTTAAGGTTTCAATAATTTTTTCACCTCTTTGAATACGAATAAGATAGTTAGTTTTGTTGATTTGTTTGCTTTGCATAAATTTACTCCAAAAATTTGTAATTACATTAGTTTAACAAAGATCAATGAAAAAATTAAGAAGAATTGTTAATTAATTAAGTTCTGAGGCTCATTTGTAATATCAAAAACAGGAACCTCACCCTCAAATGATATACGATTATCCCTCATTAAACTGGTTAATAAATATATTCCCATTGTAATTACTGCAAATTCTTGACAAATATTTTTATCAAGTAAACATATTTTGCTAATAAAGTAACTAATAAAATTTAGTAAAAATATATAATCAATAGAATCATAATTATGGTTAAAACCAATATCATTGAATTTCCAATCTTCCTTTTCCAAAGTTAGATATTCTAAACGACGATGTGAATCACTAAATCTGGAAGCGTAAATAGTTTTAGCTTCTATTCCATAATGCATAATTTTAGAGGAAATATATCACAATCTTGTTTATATATCAAGAAATTAGTTTAAATTTTGAAGAATAAAAATAGAATGTTTTGTGCCTCCAGAAGGAATCGAACCTTCATTTACCGCTTAGAAGGCGGTTGTTCTATCCATTTAACTATAGAGGCATTTAGAACATGTATATTTTAATGCAAAAGCAAACTTCTTACAATTGCACTTGACAAATTGATATTATGAATATATATTCATAATTAATTATAGTTTAAATTTTTTTAGAAAGGAGATGATGAAATATGCCAAACTTTGATGCAACTGGTCCATTAGGTCAAGGACCAAGAACTGGACGAGGATTAGGAAGATGTAATTTCTGTTTTGGTTTAGGTTTTAGAAAAGGTTTAGGACTAGGTAGAGGTAGAGTTGCTAATTCCCCTCGTTTTTGGGGTTGGATTGAACCTTCTACCAAAGAAAGTAAACTTGAAGCTGTTAAGAATTATAGACAAAGCTTAGAAGAGGAAATGAAAGAATTAAGCCAGTATGAAAAAGACTTAATCAATGAGGAAAAATAATGAAAAGTAAAAAAATAAGAGGCAGTAGAAATACTGTTCTCTTATTTTTTGTTTTATAATAAAAATATGCCAAGACCAAAAATTAAAAGATTTTTAAATTTTAATCCAAATGTTTATTATTTTAAGCCTCAGGGAATTCCTTTAAAATTACTTGATGAAGTTATTATTAATAGAGATGAATTGGAAGCTATAAAACTTCATGACATTGATAATTTAGACCAACTAGAAGCCAGTAAAAAGATGCAAGTTTCTCAACCAACTTTTGCTAGAATATTAGATAATGCTTATAAAAAAATTGCTGATGCAATTATTACAGGAAAAGCTATAAGAATAGAAAAATGAAAAAAATAATTTTAACCATTTTAGTTTTATTATTTTTTTTCTTCCATTTAGTTTCTATTTCTTTTGCTCAAGATAACGTTTTTAAAAACTTTGATGCTGAAATTATTGATGTTATTTCTCAAAAAAACATTCAAAGTCCGTATGGCGACAATATTGAACAAGTATTAAAAATTCAAGTTAATTCTGGAGAATTAAAAGGTCAAATTATAGATTTTACTCAAACCTTGCCTGCTTATAGTCCTCTGCTTGTCAACAAAAACGATCAAGTAATTTTAAATTATGACACCCAAAATAAAATTTTTAATATTGCCGATTTTCAAAGAAAAGATCCTTTATTATTCTTATTTGTCATATTTTTAATTTTAGTTTTTATTATTGCAAAGAAAAAAGGAATTATGTCTCTTCTTGGTTTAGTTTTTTCGTTTTTTATTATTTTTTATTTTCTACTGCCAATGATTAATAGAGGTTATAATGCTATTTTGATTTCTATTATTAGTGCTTTTTTTATTGCTCCTGCTACTTTTTATCTTGCTCATGGCTTCAATCGCAAAACTTCTATTGCCTTAATTGGAACTTTTATAAGCCTTATCATTACTAGTATTTTAGCCTCTATTTTTATTGCTGCTACCAAATTGACTGGCTTTGCTTCAGAAGAAGCAGGATTTTTATTAGTCCAAAAAGGAAATATGCTTAATATCAAGAGTTTAATCCTAACCGGTATTATTATTGGGGTTTTAGGAATTCTAGATGATATTACCATTGCTCAGACTGGAATTGTCATCCAACTTAAAAACACTGCCAAAAATATCAGTAGCAAAGAACTTTATCAAAAATCTCTCTCTATTGGACAAGATCATATTGCTTCCATGGTTAATACTTTGATTTTAGTTTATGCAGGAGCTTCTCTGCCTTTACTTTTACTTTTTATTAATAATCCAAGTAATCTAAATATGATAATTAATTATGAGATTATTGCTGAAGAAATAGTCAGGACTCTTGTTGCCAGTATTGGATTGATTCTGGCTGTGCCTATCACTACTTTTTTAAGTTGTTTCTTTGTAAAGAAATCACAATAATTTAGTTTATATCTTCATAAAATTTTCAATTTAAATTTAATAGAATATTTCATAATAAAAGCTTTTATTAAAGGTTTAGTTTTAAATTGCATTATTTTATAAAATTTTTGCAAGATGATTATGAGCTAACTTGAAGAAGATAGAACTAATAATTTATCTCAACAAGAAATTATTTTAAGACAAGCTTATGCAGATCTTATTGAGGTTTACGAAGGTCCAAAAAGCTTTACCGAAAAAGAGAAGACAGATATTTAACTACTTATTTACAGGTTTTGAATTCAGCTATTATTGCAATGGATAATGGTAATTTTATCCTTGATACGGTAATCATCGAATCATTTTTTAATAGAAGTTTTAACATCTTTTTTTAAAATACATTGGTGATAGATCAAGTTTACATGGCAGAATTGAAATTTGTACTAACAAAGAGAAAAGAAACTATCTCTTGCAGCTCAGAACCGAAAGAAACCCTTATTCTCCAGAAAATAGTGAAAAAAAGGGAGAATGGGTAGAAATAACTCTTCGAAGATATATCGAGCTTATAAGAGAAGAAATAGAAAATTTCGCAGTGAGCGCTAATTAAATACCTAATAACGTTTCTCTTACTGCTTGTTCTATAACATCGTTATCCCATAAATTAGTTGGCCTTGGGCTTCCATCATCTAAATTTTTACTTGGTATTTTTAAAGATTCTGGATTTAGTCGTACAAAAAAGAATTCTTTGCCTCCAAGTTCATCAGTAGTTTTCTTTAAATCAAAATTAGCTGGTTCCTCACCATTGCGACCATCAAATAAGTCTGAATGTGTTTCAAAAACTTTTTTTGTTAAAATAGCATAATATTCAATTTCTCTTTTTTCATTCGTAGTTGCAAAAATAAGACCGTTTTCTTGAGCAAAAGTTGGAGCCCCTTCTGATTGTTCTGAATCAAAAAAGTTATTTATCCCGTTTTTGTTTCTAACCAAATTTAAGGCTGCAGATCTTAAATAGTTCTTTTTATCAGTAAAGATAGTTGGATCAGTTCCTGGTTTCATTCGAAATTTATACTGACTGTTTATGGCTTCAGTTGGAACTAAAACTACGTTTCTATCAAATCCATGCTCTTTTAAATATTTTTGTAACTCTTTTTGTTTAGCGAAGAATCCTTCCAATTCTTCTGGAATCTCGTTAATCTTAAGTTCTCCTTTAAAAAGTTTTTTCAATAATCTCGTTTGATTTAATCTTTCATTTTGAATTTCCATATCTGCTTCAGTGATTTGTAAAGATGAGCTGACTTCTGCAGTTTGAGGCAATAATCCAAATATTTTTCCTAAAACTCCTGCTGCTAAAAATCCTAAACCTAATTTACCTCCATTACTTAATAATTCTCTCCTAGTTAAGGTTTCACCTTCCGGTGATTGTGTCATAATTAAAAATATTAAATTTAATAACTATTGTCATTATAACTAATTCTTACAAATTCGCAAAAGCTATCTATTTTAAATTGCTTTTGGAAAAATCCTTAAATTTTTTGTATAATATACTTTGTTATTTTAAAAAAGTTTTTTGTGTCATTCCTGCAAAAGCTTACCTAACGGCAGGCAGGCAGGAATTTAAAATTTAATTTTTATTTATATTTTAAATTTTAAGTTTATTTGGTCCCATCGTCTAGGGGTTAGGACAGCAGGTTTTCATCCTGTAAACCCGGGTTCGATTCCCGGTGGGATCACATTTTTTTACTTATTTACAATCGCACTTTTTTCCGTATCCAAGCTTAATTCTCCCTTATAATAAATTTCAGCAATTTTGAGTTCTTTGTCTTTAGTATTCACTAATTCTTTTATTTTCCAGGCTGGGTCAGTAAACATGGATAATTCAATTGTATTCTCATTTTTTTCTATAAAATTATAAGAGGCAAAACTATTGCCAAAAATAATATTTTCTTTTTTTATTTGTCCAGAAACAACATTTATGATTGCATTGATAGCCAAAATATCCTGATTATTGCTGGCTAAATATAAAGAATAATGATCATCTTCTTGTTTAAGTTTTAAATAACTGTCAAGTTTAGTTTCATCTCTAGCAAAAATTTGTGTGTCAAAAGGTTCAACCACAAATTGATCTGGAGTTTCTTTATCTTTTGCAGCAATATAATCAACATCCATTTGTGTAGTTTTAACCAGTTTGCCAAAAATAGCCAAACGGTGAGAATAAAGTTTGGAAGAAGCATTCCACACTCCACTACAAGTGACTAAAACTACTTGAGAAAAATCTTGTTCTCCCCAAATTTTATCCTCAGGATAATTATCCAAAGGAAACTGAATTACTTCTGTCACCTGATATTGTAATTGCTGACCTTGATCATTATCTACATAAAAATATTCATTTTCTTTAAGTTTTGCCAAGGTGGCAAAAATTCCCAACGCTCCGGTAGGAGTATCATAATGAGCTGTCATGACTGCGCTTCCCTTTTCTCCAGGAGTAAAACCATACTCATACCAACCTACGTGCATCGCATCCTCAGGGACTTCCATAGCGCCAGTTTGCTTATCATAACCAACAGGAAGAATCAAAGTATTAACTTTTAAATCAGGAATTTGCAACTTATTGGGAATTGCTCGTGGAGTTGGAGTAGGTGTAGGCAACGATGTGGCGCTTGAGCTAGCTTCTTTTTTTTGTACAGTCTGTGCAAGAGTAGTTTTGACTTGTTGTAAATTTTGTTTACCGCTTGCTGAAATTACAAAAAAATAAAAAGGTATAGAAAAAATCAGCACAAACAAATTAAGAAAAAGCAGTTGACCATAAGAAAAACTATTGGTAAATTTTACAAATCCTGCAAACATATTTTTAGTTTAACAAAAATCCTCAACAAATTAAACTTTGATTGGTATAAGCATGTGTCAAAGCTACAGCCAAAGCATCACAAGCATCATCTTGTTTTGGTAAATCTTTGACGCCAAGATGAAATTTAAGCATTTGTTGAATCTGTTTTTTATCAGCTTTGCCATAGCCAATTAACGCTTGTTTTACCTGAAGTGGAGTATAGTCAAAACAAAAGATTTTATTTTTTACTCCAGAAAGTAAAATTACACCTCTAGCTTGAGCAACAAACAGTGCCGTTTTGGGATTAGTATTAAAAAATAAGCTTTCTACTGCCAAAGCTTCAATCTGGTATTTTTTTATAACCTTATCAATTTCGTCAAAAATTAAAGAAAGTCTTTGTGAGAAAGGTAAATTTTTGTCTGTTTCAAAGCAAAAAGCATGCACAAAACTGGCTTTATTGCGGTCAAAGTCAATAATACCTAAACCCACGCGGCCATAACCTGGGTCAACTCCTAAAATAAGCATAAAGATTGTCATCCTGAATTCGTTTCAGGATCTATCTTTTTATAAAATTAATTTTAAATTTTGCAATATGCAATAACAGTATAACAGATTAAAAAATTAAGTTATAATATATAAGTTAAAATATTCTGCTCTCATAGCTTTACTCAGAGAGTGATCATCCGTTGGATGACAACTGGATAGACCTGCCTGTCCTCCATTCGGTGGATAAACCGGCAGATAGAATGTCGGTCTCCTGCCAGCAGTGCTACGGTGTGCTCTTATAGTTTAATGGATAGAACGACGGTCTTCGGAACCGCAGGTGTAAGTTCGATTCTTACTAAGAGCACAGCGTTGCAAGCTGGTCGGAACCGTGAATGAGGGTTCCCTGCCTGTCGGCAGACAGGGATTCCTTCCAGAGGCACAATTAATATTATGCAAACTGTAATAACTATATGTCATTCTGAAACTGACTGAAAGTCAATATTCAGGATCTTTATTTTAAAAATTAATAAGCACAAAACGATGCCATTTTGGAACATCTTTAAAATATATGTCAATTAATTCTTTACCAGAATTAACTAAAGCCTTAAAAAAGGAAGAAATTGTAAAACTTTTAAAAACATATTTTAAAGAGGAAAATCTAAAAACAGTGGAAGAAAATGTCGATAAACCTTGGGGAGCTTATTTTAAATTTGATGAAAAAGACTTGGAGAAATTTACTCATTTGTTTTTTGGACCAATTGATGTTGCCAAATTTTTTAATCAAAAATTAAAATATGACCCTAAAATTTTACTAGTTGAACCAGGCAAAAAACTTTCCTGGCAATATCATCATAGACGAAGTGAATTATGGACAGTATTACAGGCAGATGTAGCCATAGATTTAGCAAAAAATGATAAACAGTCAAAGCAAGCACCAAAATATCAAAAAGGCGATATTATCAAAATTCCAGTCTTACAAAGACACCGTTTGATAGGACTCAACAATTGGGGTTTAGTGGCAGAAATCTGGCTACATAGCAATAAAGATAAACCATCAGATGAAAATGATATTGTCAGAGTTGATGATGACTTTGGAAGGAAATAAAATAGGGTGCGTAGATTCATCTAAAAGACGATCAGCTTATGGCTGACAACTGGTAAATCTTGCAGTGCGCGCAACTTTTATGCATTAAAATAAAAAAACATTTTGGGCCGGTAGCTCAATGGTAGAGCAAATGCCTCTTAAGCATTAGGTTCAGGGTTCGAGCCCCTGCCGGCTCACAAAATAAAAAATAAATCAATAAATCAAAATGAACTGGGTTTTGCTGATACTTTCTTAAGGAAACATTTTGACAGAATTGTTGAATGGGCTATTGGGGATATCAAAAGATGTTGTAAAATGAAGGCAAATGGAACTTGTGATGATAATGGAGCATTAGTTGGAGCATTTATGCTATGGTGCTGTGCAATTGAATACTTTGGAGGACTTTATACTGGTAATCCAAATAATAACAGTGCAATAAAAAGATTCAAAGGCTTTATTACAAAATATATGAGCAAGTATGATTATCAAAAAGTTTACGATTTGAGATGGTCATTATTGCATTATTATTCACCTCATCATTTTGTTTTATATCATCAGGGCGATCTTAATAATAATAAATATAAGCACTTAAGTAGTAGCAAGAGAGGAATAATGCTTCATTTAGGTTGGTCTGTCAAAGACTTGGAAGATGGAGTTAACAAATATCGTCGTGAACTTAAGAAGAGTGATGAACTAAAAATGAAGGCTTGGGAATACTACAAAAAACAGTATCCAATTATGCCTCTGAAGATTAAGGAAATTTATCAAAATAATAAGGGTCTAGACTAGCACTTTAACAATTCGACAAGTTTTTGTTCAAGTTGTTTAGGGTTTTGTTTCCATCTCCATTCACATTCTTTAAGGTGAAGATGGAAGTTTTTCTTAGTCTCTTTAAACTTGATAAGTCTTTGTTTGG
>JAAZND010000010.1 GCA_012798485.1 Candidatus Beckwithbacteria bacterium
AGGTTACAAAAAACATTATCGAGTAGATCATAAGAGGAAAGAATATGTTAAAGGAAAATCACACATTAATGGTATTGAGAATTTTTGGGGAATACTTAAAGTCAGATTATCTAAATTCAGAGGTATGAATAGATAATTATTTAAACTCCACTTAAAAGAAACAGAATTTAGATTTAATAATCGTAATAATAATCTTTACAAATTATTATTAAAAATGTTTAGAGAAAACCCTCTAAACTAGTCATGAACCTTATTTTTTCTTATTTAACGTAAGTATTATACCTCCCCATAGCAAAACCCAAGGATAAAACCATGAGGCAACAAACATGCCGTGAACGGCGATAGCAATTATTAAAGCATAGATTAGATAGTTTTTGGTAAAATGTTTTTTTATTAATTCTTGCCAAAAAAGAAGAAACTGCAAAGTGCCAAAAATACCAACTGTAACCAGTAGATACATGAGACTATTATCAACTCCGGAGAGCGAATGATTGGGTTGATTGTTGTTGATAATTAAGTTTTTGCTGTTTTTAACATAAGCCAAAGTGTTAAAACCAAAACCAAAAATCGGTTGTTCTATAAAAAGCGTAAAACTTTGCTTTAAATTTAAAATTCTCGAATTAATTGTACTGGTGCGTAAAAGTTTGGTGCCTTCGCCAAATTTTTGCGGTAAAAAAGGAATTGTTAAAAGTAAAATTAAAATTATCACAATACCAAATTTGTAAGCTTTTTTTAAAGCAAAATAAAAAAAAATGGCGAAGAAAATAGCCATAAAACTGCTGCGGCTATAAGTTAAAAGCAAAGCAAAAAAAGGCAAAACAGCAATATATTTGAGTTTTTTTACAGGTAATAAATACAAAAGAAACATAATTAAAATCAATCCAGTAAAGTTTGGATCAAATAGTGTTCCGGTTAATCGATATGTATGACGATCCCAACCAAGAGCAAAAATAGCTTCAAGTTTTGGAAAAAAAAGATATTGTAAAAAACCAAACAAAGTAAAGATGATAATGGAAAAAACAAAATAGGATTTGATTTTAGCTAGATTAAGTTTGTGAGAGTATTCCATATTTAACAATAGAAATAAAAGATAGCTGACGAAACGAATTAGATATAAAGAGCCAAATAAAATTTGACTTAACTGCAAATATTGCAAGCTTAAGAATAAAGAAAAAATGGCAAAACAAATAAAACCTAAAAAATATTTATATTTAGGTACTAAATTAAAAATTTGTTTAGCAAAAAGAACGATTATCAAGCCAATCAAAATATCGTGTAGATAAAGATGAATGTTTGGCCAAGGTAAAGGAATAATTGATAATTGACCAAGTGGTAAAATAAGTAAAAGAGCGTAATCAAGGAAATTAAGTATTTTAAATTTGTCTATTTTCATGTTGCAGCCACAAAATTTGTAATTTGATTCTTACTAAAAGAGAATGCAGACTCATAAGAAAACTTAAACAAAAACCTTCAAAACCATCTAAAATTCCTAATTTCAAAAAATAATTATTTAAAAATTTGCCTACAGGATTAAAAAAAGTTTTTAAAGTAGCTTCTTTCACTTTTTGTTCATAAAGCCATTCTGCTCTAAGATTTGAGTAAAAATTGATACGATTGAGAAAATCAGTAATCGTCAAATTTTGATTATGAATAATAGGATTTTTTAACTCCCCTATTTTGACTCCAGGTTTTTGAACATTCCAAATTTCATGTACTTTACCTACCCAAGGGGATTTTATTTTGGCAAAACGAATAAATTTATTATTGGCAGTTTCCCCAAATTTTAATTTTTTCCCAAGAAAAAAATCCTGCCTTTTAAGATAAAAAGCTTCGTATGGATTATTTTCTGCTTGCATTACTTTTATAATTTCTTTTCTCAAATTTTTGTCAACAACTTCATCACTATCGATGAACAAAAACCATTTGCCTTTAGCTTTTCTTAAAATAAAATTGCGCTGGGCGCTAAAATCACCATTTAGTTTTTGCTGAAAAAATTTTAATTGAGGGAAAGTCCCTTTTTTATAAGGCAGAGAATAAGAATCCAAAAATTGATATTCTTTGATAACCTCTTCGGTTTTATCTGTGGAAAAATCATCAAGGATTAAAATTTCATCAGCAAACTTGAGAGACTCGATGCAATTTTTGATAGTATTTTCACTGTTTTTGGTCAAAACTAGTGCGGATAAAAGCATGTTGTTTGTCATCTTGAGCTTGTTTCAGGATCTTTTTAAATAATTGATTATAGATGCTGAATATCTTGCCTACCGGCAGGCAGGAATTTAGCATGACATTATTTTATTTTAGTAATAAATTTTTTAACCTTTTCAAGTTCCACCAAAAAAAAATACTGGGATAAAAATAAAGATTAAATAAATAAGCTCTAAATTTATATTCCTTTGGGATATGGCGTTTAACCAATTTTAAACTATTACGAAGGCTATAGGCAATTTTTGTCAGTTCTGTGCTGGATTGACTGCCTTTGTGAAAAATTTTAGCTTGGGGAATCAGCGCAATTTCAAAACCGGCAAGTTTAGCTCTGAGACAAAAATCTACATCTTCAAGATAGAGAAAAAAAGTTTCGTCAAAACCTTTTATTTTTTGTAAAATTTGTCTTTTGGTCAGCATACAGCAACCGCTGACAAAATGTCTGATTTGCCAATCTTTTTCTATTTTATATTCAGTTTTATTCAAATGTTTAGCTTGACCTTTGGTCCACTCAATAAAACCGCCATAGTCATATAAAGTTTTGTCTTTGACTTTGTGTTCTATCACCGGTCCGGCAATACCAAGCTTTTCTTCTTTTTCCATTACTTCTAACAAATTTGTCAAAAAATCTGGAGAAACTAAAGTGTCGTTATTTAAAAATAAAATATAATCACTTTCATTCTCTAAAGCTGTTTTTATTCCAAGGTTATTTCCTCCAGCAAAACCTAAGTTTTTTTCTGGAATAAGAAGTTGATCTACTCTTGAATGATTTTTAATTTTTTCTTGAATTTCTTTGTCCAAACTATTATCAATGATAATTACTTTAAATTTAGGATTTTTAATTTTCAATAGAGAATCAAGACATTCTTTAGTATGAATCCAAGCGCCGAAATGTAAAATGATAATGGAAATTTTATTTGTCATTTAAAATTTTCTGATACAATTTTTTTAATTTTTGGGCTTGCTTGCGACAATCAAATTTTTCTTTTACTCTTTCTAATCCTTTTTGACTTAATTCTTGGCGTAAATTTTTATTTTCAATGATTTTTACCATAGCTTTAAATAATTGCTGGCTACTAGAGTGATTGACAATTATCCCAGTTTGACCCAAAATTTCCGGAATCGCTCCTGAGTTTGTGGAAATAATGGGCACACCACAAGCCATAGCTTCAAGTAATACCATACCATAATATTCTTCCCAAAATTGTGTTGGTTTAGAAGGTAAAATAAGGCAGTCAGCTTGGGCAGTAATTTGTGGGATTTGTTCATAGGGATAGAATTCTGGCTTGATCCCGTTTTCTTCAACTAGAATTTTTAATGGACCTTTGCCAATAATTTTTAATTTTATATTTTGATAATTTTGTTTTAGCTTTTGCCAAGCTTCTAATAATTCTTTAACTCCTTTTTGGTCTTCAAGTCTGCCAATAAATAAAAAAGTGAAATCTTGATTCGTTTTTTTAGGAATTGGTTTAAACTGTTTAAGATTAATACCATAATTTATCACTGTAATTTTTTCTTCCCCTACCCCTTCTTTAATTAAACATTCTTTAGCTTTTTGTGTCAGGCAATGAAAATGATCTGTATTATCTCTTACAAATTGCTTCATTGTTTTTCTTCCCCAGATAGTTTCGTGGTTAAAAGGGATAGTTTCTGAACAAGTAATTAGAGTTTTTTTCACAATTCTTTTTTGTTTGGCAATAATAGCTTGTTTGGAAAAATGAAAATATGTTTCACGAGCATGTGCAATATCAAAATGCTTTAAATTGTTTTCAAGTCTAAATAAATACATCGCATCAATAAAAAAACGATTTAGAATCGGAAGTTTATATGGAAAGTCTGGAAGATCAACCGGAGAAAAAAGCTTGATATTAGGAATTTTGATTTGATGTTTGGATTTTTGCGAGCCAAAGCCAATAAGCTTAATAGATTTATCAGTAAGCATAGGATAATAGCTTTGAAGTTCGAAATTATTGATATATTGTCCGCGTATAAAAGCAATTTTCATAAGTTAGGTTAAGGGTTGGTTGGAAATAAGATGGATAAATTTTTTATTGTATTATCCCAATTCCAATTTTTCTTTACGTAGTTAAATAGAAATTGACGATCTATTTTTTCTTTCAAAATTAAATTAATCTTTTCAGCGAACAACTTTTCATTCCTTTCAGTTAAATATCCCAATTTTTTATTACTTATTATTTCTTTATATCCTCCTTCATTTATAGCAATGACTCTAGTTCCAGCGCTTAATGACTCAATTAAAGATAATCCAAATGGTTCATTTATAGCTGCTGCTAATAATAATTTAGATTTATTATATAAATCATTTAATTCACTGTCAGATATTTTATTTTTTTGAATTATTTTGACTTGCATTTTTTTTGCTAAATAATTTATATATTTATGATCTCTGCCTTTGTCTCCTATTATGATTAAGGGGTATCTAACATTTTTTGGTAGTAGTGCTATAGTTCTGATAAGAAAATCTATGCCTTTAAATTTAGATGTCGATCCAACAGTAATAAAGTAATTTTCTTTTTTTATATCGTTTTTAAAATGAAAAATTTTCTGATTCACACCCAAATATATTTTATTAAATTTTTTTCTATAAATTTTTTCTAATTTTTGTTTAGAAAATTCAGAGTTAGTTACTAATATATTTGCATATTTAATATTATTTTTATCAATATATTTTAATGGTAATCTTAAATAATTTATTATTTTTTGTTTTAAACTAGTTAAAAGATATTTTTTATCAAAATAGAACTCTCTTGGTTCTTCTTGACAGAAATATAATTTTGGAATATCAATATATCTCAATATGTATGGAGATTTTGTAAAATAATCGTGGTTACAAATTAGTAAATCAAAGTTTCCTTTTTTTATCTGATTAGCGAGAGTTTTATGAATTTTCGGGAGTTTAATATATATAAAAATCAAATAATCAAAAAAATTCTTCAAAGTAATATGCTCAAAAGTAAATTCTTTAATGGAATATTTTTCTTTTAGTCTTTTTATTATTTCTAAGTTAGTTCTTTCACCTCCACCTTTTGGAAGTTTCTGGAATATAGCAATCTTAATTTTTTTATTATTTGACATTTTTATCTTTTTTAGATTATTCTTAATATAGTTATAAATTTATTTATTATAATATGAAAAAACAAAATTTTTTTCTTTTCCTAATTATAATTCTATTTTCTCTTTTTATCTTTGATAAAAAAATATTTGCTTTTGATAACTTTATAGAAGATTTTAACTCAAATTATTCTAATCCAGGGTTATGGAATGTAAATCCAAATCAAGGTGAAATTAATTTTTCTGATAGATCAATAATTTTATCTTCTTCAAAAAAAAGCTTCCCTTTTATTGTAAATAGTCAAAATTTAAATTTAGATGGTGATTTTGAAATAGAACTTTCATTTAAGTATGGATCTCCTTTTAATTTTGGTTCAGGTATAAATTTTTATACCGAAAATGGTTCTATTTTTGGAGTTTGGCAAGATAATGTTGAAAAATTAAGATATTTTACTAATCTTTGCACTGATCAAAATCAAAATTGTACTGGAACTTCTATTTTTTATAAAACTGTAAATAATGATACAAACTCTCATACAATTAAATATAATTATTCTCAAAATAAATATAATATTTATATAGACAATCAGTTATTATTTACTTCTTCAGAAACTAATTTAATTCCTAAAAATATTAGAATAGGAAACTCTTATGTTTTAAGTACGAATAATGTTTGGGCTACTCTTTCTATCGACTATATCCACATCACTTCCCTTGGTAAAACTCTTAACGTTCCTTTTTACTCACAAAATGATCCAGCTTGGGGAAATGATGAATATGATCACGCTAATGGTTGGATTTCTGAGTATCCAGGATCTGAGCCAGATATCGATCATTGGGGTTGTGCGATGACTTCAGCTGCAATGGTTTTAAATTATTTTGGGATAGATGTGACACCTAATAATGAACCTCTAAATCCAAAAACATTGAATGAGTGGCTCAAGAACAAAGTTTCCCTAAACAATTTAATGGGAAATTATCCAGGTTATTTTCCAAATGGTTGGATTAATTGGAATGCGGTAAGACAATTAGCTTTCTTTTTTAAACCAGATATAGAAGTAAAACAAATTTGGAACAGTGGTGTTTCTACAGAAAATATTGATAATAATATTCCTGAAATTATTCAACTTAAAGGAATTAATAGCAGTTATTGGAATAATTCTAGTTCTCATTTTGTAGTTATTAAAGGTTATAGTAATGATAATTTTATTATTAATGATCCTGAAGATCAGTTTACTATTTTACCCAAAAGTTATTTGCTAATAGATCAAAGAATTATTTTATCTGAAAATTCAAATAAAAGTATTAAAAATTATTTAACATTTAATGGGAGTAATAATGTCAATTTTCTTTTGACTGACAAAGATGGTAAAAGAACTGGTAGAGATAAACAAGGCAATATTTATGAAGAAATTCCTGATTCTTATTATTATGTTGGCTCATTGCCAGCTGGAGAAGCTAGTGAAAGTGCTCATTTGTTTCAGGAACTTTCCGTTTCTGCAGAAGCTACGCCATCTTATTCTTTGTTAGTGAGTTCTATTGATGAAACAGATTATGATTTGAGTTTTAACCTACTCAATAAAGATAATGTTTTAAATGGTAAAGATTTTCTTGATAAAAAGATTTATGCGGATGAAGAGATTGAATATGAAATTGCTGATGATATAGTAGAAGAGGTAGTCAGTTTTAATACTTTGAGAAAATATATCAAAGAACAAACTGAGCTTGGAAATATTTCCAAAGATAAGGTAGCCAAAATATTACTAGCTGATTTAGCTATTTCAGAAAGAATGTATGAAAGAGGGAAAATTAAAATAACTAAACAACTCTTGGATGTAGAGATCAAATTAGTCAAAGCCTTCTCTCATAAATTCATTGATCATGAAACGAAAGAAGAATTAATAGCTTTAATTAAGGAGCTTAAAGATAATTTGTAAAGAGTTCAAATTTTTATAAAACTAAAAGAGATCCGAAAGGATCTCTTTTTTAATCTATACTTAATTCCCAATAAAGATCGTTGTTCATTGTAAAACCTAATCTTACATATAGTTCATCTGTATTTTTACGAATTAGATCGTATTTGTTTGGTTCTTGATCATGTAGCCCTATTTCAACGGATAGTGTTTTATCGAAAGGTAATGCAAAAATTTTTTTATAACCTAGTTTCTTAGCTATTAATTTGAGTTTTTCTATCATCAATTCTCTAAAATTTGAATTTAATAAAAAACTTTTTCCTTTTCTAGAAACTTCTGCACCTCTAGTGCCTTGAGGAGAATTAGTAATAATTAACCCATTATCTGTTAAATCAAAACCAGCCATTGCTACAACCTCATTTGTTTTAGGAGAAATTAGTTGTATTCCAAAATTTCCATACACTCTTTCTTTACCTTGTGTATTTGATAACCAACCCATGCAATATCTAGTTATTTCATCAAGATATTGCATTGTTTGACAGGCAATTTTAAGACTATCTCTATCTAGAATTTGATCATGTTTAATTATTAAAATATTTTCCATAAATTTAAATTATTATTTTTCCTGCCATGTATTTTTTCCAAAGTAAATATAACTGTGATGTGGCCTCAGCATCTCGGGCGACATAGTCAGCAATTTCTTGAACCTTTCCTTTTTGATAAAGTTTAGCGACATACATCCCAGAGATGCCAACTTCTTTTGGATTTTCTAATCCAAAGAATCGACATAATGCCTCGAGTTTAAAACCCCTACTCCCAGTTTTGATTTTGTACATCAAATCGACAAAAGTATCTTGCCTGTTATTAATTTCTATTGGTACTTTGACTTTGTGCAAAGCACTTCTCAAAATTAAGAAGGGAAAATCAAAACTAGAGCCATTGTAAGTGACATATCTTTCGTATTTAAGGATAATATCCCAAAAAGCCTGTAATAATTCTTTTTCAGTTTTAAAGGTTTGATATATAAAATTGTCTTTGGCTGGTTTGAGTTTTTTGTCGCCAAGTAGATAAACCATACCTTTTTGGCTTTCTGGATTAAACATACCAATACTGACAATTTGGCCGTAAAGTGGGTAAAGTCCGGTTCTTTCTTTAGCTTCTTTTTTATTTTCATTTTGCTTTTCTAAATTATTTAATAAATAATCTTGGTCCCACTGCGACAGTTCATCAAAATTTTTACCGGCTGTTTCGATATCAAAAACTAAAGTTGGTCTTGGGCTTATATAATTTTCAAATTCCTCTTCAATTAGATAAGCCTGAGAAATATTTAAACTTAAAATATCGTGATATGAATCAACTTTGGCGCTGATTTGGAAAACCTTACCCGATTCAAGTGGAGCAGTAGCAAAAGCTTCTTCCCAAATTTTCCCGCCAATTATTCCAGTCAAATTAGTCAGTTCAACAGTTTTGTAAAGTTTACCGTTATTAGCTCTTTTTTCTTCGACTTTGATAATCGCAAAATTGGCGTTAATTTCTTGTCCTGGAGTGAGTTTTTTTAGGTTCATGTTTTTTGTCATTCTAAACTTTTTAAGAATCTTTTTTAAAATTCTGAATGGGTAAAAATGACAAGCTTATAAATTGATATTTTGGATTTCATTTTGATGTTTTTTGAGCCATCTTCTATTTTCCCGATAATCTGGATCATATTTTTCCACCACATCCCAAAATTTATAAGAATGATTCATTTGTTCTAAATGAGCTAGTTCATGTATTATGACATAATCAAGGACTTTGGGTGGCGCCATAATTAGTCTCCAGGAAAAATTTAAATTATTTTGAGAAGAGCAGCTGCCCCAGCGAGTTTCCTGATCTTTAATTCTGACCTGTTCATACTGAACTTCCATTTTTTGAGCATAAATTTTAATTTTTGTTTTAATATTTTTTATGGCTTCTTTTTGTAAAAATTCCATTAACTGTCTTTTTCCGGCCTGCTGGTTATAAGCAGAAATTTGAAGATAAGGGAAATCAAAATCTAACTTAAATTTTCCTATTTTAAAAATTATTTGATATTTTTGTCCCAGATAATAAATTTCGTTTTCTCCTAATTTGGTATCTGTTTGTATTTTTGCAAGGGTTTGTTTAACCCAGCTTTCTCTTTCTTGTAAAAATTGATTGAGAAAAAAAACAGGTAAAAACCATGGTTTGGTTACTGTCACTTTACCTTGTGAATTAATACTAATGCTTAAATTTTTTGCACGCTTGGATTTTTTCAGAGTATAATTAAACATAGGTATTTAGGTTTTAGGGTTTAGTCATTAGAAATTATTATTATTTATTATAACGCATATGATTTATCGTGGAATTATTTTTACTGATCATATTTTACAACGAATGAAAGAAAGACAAATTAGCCTTGATTATGTTTATTGGGTATTTAAAAGGCCAGAAATTAAAATATACGATCGCAAAAAACAAAGCTATAAATTTATCAGGCAAGGCAGTAATAAAAATTTTGTAATGATTGCTAAACAAAACGAAAAAAAAGAATGGGTTTTACTCTCCTGCTGGACTAAAGAAATTTATCTTAGAAAAAAACCAAAAAGATTAAATTTTTGGCAAAATCTTTGGAAGATACTTTGGAGCTAATTGTGCTCGCATCTGGACTCGAACCAGAGACCTCACGAATGTGAATCGTGCGCTCTAACCAACTGAGCTATGCAAGCATTAATATTCATTTAGGGTCTAGACTAGCACTTTAACAATTCGACAAGTTTTTGTTCAAGTTGTTTAGGGTTTTGTTTCCATCTCCATTCACATTCTTTAAGGTGAAGATGGAAGTTTTTCTTAGTCTCTTTAAACTTGATAAGTCTTTGTTTGG
>JAAZND010000096.1 GCA_012798485.1 Candidatus Beckwithbacteria bacterium
ATTCAGAGGTATGAATAGATAATTATTCAAACTCCACTTAAAAGAAACAGAATTTAGATTTAATAATCGTAATAATAATCTTTACAAATTATTATTAAAAATGTTTAGAGAAAACCCTCTAAACTAGTCATGAACCTTATTAAATATGAACATTAATTTTGATAAAACTAGTGAAATCTTAAAAATACTTAATATAGGAAAAAGTTTTCGAATTTTTGGAGATCTTAGCCTTTTAATATCATTATGGAATTCAAATGAACTGACAATCAAAATATCTTTAATTACTTTTATTTTTGGGGCTTTTGCTAGGATATTAGAAATGGTAAATAAATCTAAAAAAATTAGAGATAATATTTTATTACAAGCAACTTTTTGAACAATATTTTTAATACTTTATATTTTATTAATAAACAGTCATATAACAATTTTTAGATTCCTAACTTAATTTTACTTCTCAAACGCACCACAAATGCCTCGATAAAATTCAATCGGGTCGCAACCATATCCTTGAGGCATAATGCAATAAACCGAGCCATCTTGCCAAGTTTCAATCTTGCCGCCTTTATCACGACAAAAAACTTCAGCCTCATGCTCTGTCACATTTTCTCTTTTTTGTAATACTTCTTCCACAGTAGGGATAGCTCCAGCTTCCGGCTCTACAGCACAAGCAGTAAACAAAAAACATATAATAATAAAAATCAAAACAAATCTAATTTTCATTGTCTTTTTTAAAATCTTTAAGAAGCTCTTTAGTTTTAGTTTTATTAACTTTTCTAGGTTTAAAACTATCAGCCCGGTCAATAATATGCTGGCGTTTCAATTCTTTTAAAATCCGATGAGCCAGTAAATAATTGACTTGTAAATTTTCCTGAAGAGTTTTGTTATCAATATTCCCATTCTTTATACACAAATTTAAAACATTTGGCAATAAAAGCTCGACTTCTTCTTTATTTAAATATTTATACTTACTCTTGGGCAATTTGATTTTTTTAGTTTTATCTTTAAGTTTGATTGGTAAAATTCCCTGTTGTTTGAAAGCCAATTCTTCTTGCCCTAGTATCATTTCTTCAAATTGCAGGGAGGCATCTGAATCTATTTCTTCCACATTGTTGTTTTCTTCATACTCTAATTTTTCTTCGTCTGGAATTGGTAAGGGACTTCTTTTGACGCCTTCTTTTTCTTCTTTATCCAAAATTTCTAAAAGCTCCACAAACTGATCCAAAAGACTATCGAGCTCCTGCACTAAAGGATGAACTAAAGTCTGCTGCAGCATCAAACACAAAGTATCATAATACCAAAGCATTTTTTCAGGACCACGATGAAAAAGACTAAAATAATTCATCCCAAATTCTTCAAGGCTTGCAATTAAAGTTTGAATATTATGAATTTTATCAGCACAACACAGCAATTTGGTTTTTTCGCTTCCTTCTTTAATTTTCTGAATATAAAGTTCTTTGCGTTTTTCCCAATCACGATCGCGATCAAGATTAAAATCATCACTCACACTTTTGACCAGATTAAACACATCCTCGCCGCAAGCATTAATAATTTCATCGTCCGGACAATCAGTTTCTTCCAGAAGATCATGACAAAAAGCAGCAGCTATCAGCTCATCATCGCTGGAAGTTCTAGTCAAAATCATGGCTACAGAAACCGGATGAGTAAAATACTCAAAATCATTTAATTTGCGCATTTGACCGCTATGCCAAAAAGAGGCAAGACGAATAGCGTTTTCAATAAGAGGTGAAAAAAAAGTAATTTGCTGATCATCCATAATTATAAAATAGCAGAAAATCTTACCCCTGTCATTTCGACGAAGAATAAAATTTTACTTTGTCATTCTAATCCACCAACTGGCAGTTTCAGGATTTATCTTTATAGATTCCGGAAAAGACTAAGGTCTTTACCGGAATGACACTTACTAAACACTATATACTTAATACTTTCTACTTACTACTTCTTCAGTCGCCAACAACAATTAATTCCTCCTGAGCTCTTGTCACAGCAGTATAAAGCCAACGTTGCCACTGTTCGTCACTCATATGTTTATTACGCTCTTCAAACAAAATCACTTTGCGAGCTTGGCTACCTTGAGCTTTATGCACAGTCAGACAATAACCAAAATCAAACAGTTCACCAATTTGCCGGTATGAAATTCCTTCAATTGAATTAATTTTGTTAGCATTATTAAATTGATAAGCTGAAATTTTTCCAGTAAAAGTGCTATTATCGTCCATTTTCAAATCAACCAAAAACCAATGCAGATTGCCTCTTTTATCTCTTTCTTCCTCTAGAGAAATGATTTTACCCATCATGCCATTATAAATACCTTTTTGCCAGTTGTTTCTTAGACAAATCAAACGATCGCCAACCACAGGATTTTTATCTAATTCATATAAATCAAAAAAATTAGCTCTAATCTGGTTATTAATTTTAATTCTATTGTGATTCATCCCAACTAGAAATAAAGTTTCTTCATTCCAGCTTTGGAGTAAATTTTGCATAAGATCATAAATATCAGGATCAGTCCGACTATATTTAACAACGCCTTGACCAAAGTTTTTAACAGGAATTTTGCCAGTTTCTCTCACAATTTGAGATAAAGCAATAATCGGACTATCTTGAGCTTGACGATGAATTTTAGTCAAAGTCATATCCGGTTTTTGCATCAGATTAAATTGACCGTTAATCGGAGGCAATTGACCATGATCACCAACAGCCAAAATAGGGATTTTAAAACTCAAAAGATCCTGCCAAATTCTTTCATCCATCATTGAAGCTTCATCCACAATAATTAGATCAGCTTTGACTTCTTCTTTTTTACGCCAGGCAATAGCATTACCTCGTTCATCATCAATCGGTTCGTAAATAAGCGAATGAATTGTGCTTACCCGATCCTGTTTAAAAATGCATTGGAAAGAGAGTAGGTTGGCTTGTAAAACTCGGCTGGCTTTACCAGTATAAGAGCAAAAAACTACCTTGAGTTTGGGATTTTTGCGTGATAAAACTTTGCGAAAGACCGAAATAAGGGTGGTTTTGCCGGTGCCGGCAAAACCACCAAAAGTAATAAAAGGTTTTTTTGGTTTTTCCTGCCATGAAAGCAAATTATCCAAAACTTGTTTCTGATCGCAAGTAAGAGTAAAAAGCATAAAAAATTTTAAAAAATAAAAACTGGGTTTGATTGTGCGCGATTTAGGATAAATTTTCAAGAAGAATTTACAACCACTTCTTGCGGTAAAAAATAAAAAGCACAGTAAAAGAACAAGCAAAAGTCATAAGAAATACAAACCAAAAAGCAAAAGGATGATCATCAAACGGCAATCGTACATTCATCCCATAAAAACTGGCAAAAATCGTCGGGATTGTCATAATAATTGTAAAAGAAGTGAAAAATTTAATTACTTTATTTAATTTGTTGGTAAAAATAATTTGATAAGAATCACGCAGACCTATAATTCTTTTGAGAATCACCTGACAAATATTTACTGACTGACGAATATCAATCAGTAAATCAGTATAAAGATCTTTATCTTCTTTGTATTGTTTAATTATTTCTCCAGACAAAAGATTGGAAAAAACATTTTCCATTGGCACCAAAGCAGACAAGTATTGATTTACAATTTCTTCATATTGAATCAAAGAGGAGATATTGCCTTCACCAATATTTTTAAGATCCAATTTCTGATCAGATACTTGTTTGGAAACATCGTTAATTTTTCGGGTAAATTCTTTGGCAATCCTCAACAAAATATAAAGTAATAGCTTTGATTGCTGAGTGGTTGCTAGATTGTTATTTTCTTTAATCAGTTCATGAATAATATTATTTTTGCATGGGGAAATGGTAATAAAATATTTTTGTGATAGGATAATAGTTAAAGTTTTAGTATAAAGATCTTCAGTATGGTTTGCTCCATTTAAAACTGGTGTTCTGACGAAAATCATTAATTTATCGTTTTTCTTTTCCAAACGAGGAATTTCATATAGATCGTTACTATCCCTAATATCTTCATGTAAAAGCTCTGTCAAATTTGAAATTTCTTCCAGTTCTTCTTTGGTTGGATCTTCTAAATTAATCCAAACACCAGGCCTTATCCTATTTGAGGAAAAAAAGTTTTTACTTTTTAAAGTTTTAAAAAATATCTGTCTCATTAGAACTAATCGCGAATACACTAATCAAAACTAATATACAAATTAATTATATGAATTAATTATTCGACGATATTTAATTCCATTTTTTATGAAATAAATCAAAATCGCTAATTTTAAATCTATATTTTTTAAATAAGTCATTATTTACTTAATATGAACATATCCTAATCTAGCTTGAACTTTTAATTCACTAAAATTTTATCTTCTGCTATAAAATCTGCAAAGTATTTTCCCAAAATTTGATCTTTATATTTTAAATTTATCAATTTCTCTTTTTCAAAATTATAATGATTCCTTTTCAATTCAAAATCAAGTAATCTTTGATAATATTTCTCATTCATCCCAAATCCTACTTCATTATAAAGATCAAATGCTATCCCTATTATTTTATAACTCAATTCAGGATATAAATTTTATTTTTAATATCCATAAAAAATAATAATTAGCATATTAATATTAATTTCGTATATTAGTGATTTCTAATAAATTGTGAAGGATTTAGAAGTCTTTTGCAAGGATCATAAAAGCAGTATCATTCTTAAGCAGAACGAAGTAGTTATTTCTTATTTTTTAAAAATGGTTTTAATACCTGGTAAACACTTACAAAACTTAAAATAAATCCCAAAACAATTCCACCTAAAGTAAAAAGGTGATCAGTTTTAAACTGTTTATCTAAAAACACACCAATCAAAATACAAATTAAAATCGGAGCAATTATTGAAATCCCCAACTGATACATTAAACCAAGCAGATAGAATTTTTCAAATTTCTTATCCATAAAGTAAAAAGCCCCGCCAAAGGCGGGGCTTTTTCAAATACTTATTTCAATTCAAAAACCACAGTCACAGTTTTATAAACCGTAGAAGTCCCAGGATTAAGTTCAGCGCCACCTCCACCGCCCATACCCATTGCTGAATATCGATAAATCCCAGCATCACTACCACTTTCAATAATATTAATCACTTTTCCTAGTCTTCGATTGGACGAAGCAGCCATTTCTTCAGCTTTCTTTTTAGCATCTGTAATTGCCAACGTTAAAAGCTGGGTATCAAGGTCTTTAGTATTATCCGTAGCAAAGCTAGGTCCATAAACAGAGGTAGCTCCACTTTGACCTAAAAGACCTGCCATTTCTTGAGCTTTACTTGCATCATTAAGTTTAATTGTCACACTGTTGCTTACCGACCAAGTTCCACTTTGAGAGTAAGCTGGATCGTTTTTATAAATACTCATACTTTCAGTCTTAATATCTTTATCGGCAATGCCAAATTCTTTAATTTTAGCCACCATTTCATTCACAGTTTTATTAACTTCATCAATTGCGGTTTGTTTATCATCGTTGGAAACTGCTACAGTTGCATTAAAAGTAGCAATTTGATTAGTTTGATCACCTTTAGCTTCTCCTGTCACTGTAATGGTAGAACTTTGGGCAAATTCGACTTTACCCCAATTAATATTCCCCCATGGGATAAAATAGGCAGCCAGTCCCAAAAAAACTGCTAATAAAAAACTAAAAAACAATATTGGAAAAATTTGTTCTTTCATAAAAGTAATTAATGACAATTATCTTGTCATCAAAATTTTAAATTTGATAACAAACTTAGAATAACATAAGAAGAGTCAACTTCACAAGACACATTGATTACTTCTCACAAAAATAACCACCGATATAATTTGTTTCTTCAATTTCTAAATCAGAGGTAATAAAGGCTGAGGCGCTTCCACCGTCAAGATTAATGGCATTTTGAATTTCAATTTTTTCCTGCAAACCAATGGTAATTAAAATTGCTGGCAAATCTGCCAAAAGCGGGCCAAGGTTCAAACTTTTATCCTGAGTAAGTACTAAGAAATAGAAATCTTTTTTATTATCTTGAAAAGCCAAAACTCTTCTTCTGGCTTCGTCATTTTGAATAGTCAGTTTTAATTCTTTATTATTTAAAATTAACAAAGGTCCAGCCTGTAAAAGCCATCTTGGATTATCCAAGGAACAAGTTAATGCAATGTCAACTTGATTTTCTTTACTACAGATAAAACCATCCAAAAGTAGACTTTTTATTGGCTTTTTAATTTCTTCAAAGTTGGTAGTAAAAGCTCCAAGAGGTAAATCTTCAGTCGTATAAAAACTGGCGTTGGTCAAAAATTGGCAAGCATTTTTTTGGAATAAAATCGAAGTTTTTTCTTGATCAGTAAAATTTGGATAAAGAGATAACTTTTTAGGATTTTCTATTTGATAAAGTTGATATTTATAATTTTTCCCCAAAAAATCTACTGCCTGCATTTTGGCTAAAGTTTTTTCAAAGCTGGCCTGAGGTAAAATAAAAGCTTGTGGAGTAGAGGTAGGTAAAATTGCTTCCTCAATTTGAGAATTTTTTTGTAAATAGAAAAAAGCCAGGATTAAAGCAAGAAAAAAAATCAAGGTAAAAATTTTTTTCATTATTTTATTATAGCAAGGATTATCAGGCTGTCATTCCTGCGGAGGCTTGCCTACCGGCAGGCAGGCAGGAATCTATAGAAAGAAAACTTAAACTAGAATAAAAATAAACTTATTCCACCAAATTAGAATAATATTTGTCTTATTCCATTTTATGATATAATTTTGGAATAAGACTAAAATTATTCCAATTTACTTTGTGTCATTGTGAGGAAAGAGTAAAACGACTGA
>JAAZND010000011.1 GCA_012798485.1 Candidatus Beckwithbacteria bacterium
AATTTTCAATTTATAATTTTAAATTTTTAATTTGTCTCAAACGTCGCATTTACTAAAGCCACATGCCGGACACGTCATACAACCTTCTCCTTTAGTCATTTGATAGCCACACTCGGGGCAAACCGCTTTCAAACTTTTCTCATCTTTCTGAGAAAGCTCACCGGGTCTTTGTTTGACCAGCGGCTTACCTCGAAAATCATTTACTCCATTGGTGACGTAAGGTGTCGTGGTTTTTTCTTCTTTTTTCCCAGCTTGCAAAACCACTTGTTCCCTTGATCCTGTCACATAAACCGTAATTCCTTTACAACCTAATTTCCAAGCTAAAATATATGCTTTTTTGACTTCATCAACTGTTGCTTCTTTAGGAAAGTTAATGGTTTTAGAAATCGAATTGTCAACAAATTTTTGTAAGGCTGCCTGCATTCGGACATGTTGTTTGGCTTTAAGATCAGATGAGACAACAAACACTTTACGAATTTCTTTTGGAACTACTTCTAAACTCTGACAAGTTCCGGTTTCTCTAACTTTGATAAAAACTTCTTCAATTTTATTTTTAGAAAAACCAATTCTTTTTAAAACATCTTTGAATAACTGACTTTCATAATAAAGCGAAGCAAAATGCTTAGCTTCATTTTTACGACTGATTTCTTCAATTCCTTCTCTAGTTTTCATAACATAACTTAGAGAAAACACTGGTTCACAGCCATAACCTTCAAGTCCGGAAATGGTGGCAATGGCTCCAGTGGGCGCAATAGTATTTAAAGCTGCATTACGAATTCCGTATTTTTTAAGATCTTTAAGCAGTTTTCCCCAATCAAAATCAGGTCTTTTTAATTTAAGTTCTGGTTTGACTAATGGTTTATTGACTTTAAATTTAAAATTATTTTTATCATAAATACTGCCAATAATCCCAGGAAAGCTTCCTCTTACCTTAGCAAGTTCCATACTAGCTTTTAAAGTATAAAAATGAATAAATTCCATGATTTGCCCAGCCACATCTTCTGACTCTAAACTTCCATACTCAATGCCCAAAAGATAAAACATGTCAGCCAGTCCCATGATGGAAACACCAATGCGACGATTTTTCCAAGCTGCTTCTTGTAAAAGCGGCACTCCAGGCACATATTTATTGGCATCAACTACATCATCTAAAAATCTGGTGACGCTATAAACTGTGGCTTTTAATTTCTCCCAATCAACTTCATAAGGAAAAGCTTTTTCTTTTAAAGATTTACCTTTGTTGGTCTTAAATTTGACATGTTCTCTAAGATTAATGCTGGCCATACAGCAATTTTCTCCAGGTCCAAGCCATTGTTCGCCACAAGGATTTGTCGCTTCCAAATTATATTGGTTGTAAACCGGATTTTCTCTGTTGGCTGTATCTAAAAATAAAACTCCAGGTTCACCATTATGATGGGCAAAATTTGCCAGTTCATCAAAAATTTTTCTTGCCTTAACTTTTTGTACCACCGCCTGATTATGTGGATCGATCAGATTAAAAAATTTATCTTCTTCCACTGCCTGCATAAATTCATCTGTAATTCCAACCGAAATATTAAAGTGCTCAATTTCTCCTTCATTTTCTTTACAGCGGATAAAATCAAAAATATCAGGATGAGAAACAGGCAAAACTGCCATACAGGCGCTTCGTCTGCCTCCTCCTTGTCCTATCACCCAAAAAGCCGTGTCATAAATTTTGAGAAAAGAAACTGCACCAGTTGCCTTACCTTTGCTGGTACTGATTTGGGCACCTTTGTGTCTTAATTTTCCAAAAGAAAAACCGACTCCGCCTCCAGTTTGTAAAATCATTACTGCATCTCTAAGAGTGGCAAAAATACTGTTTTCCAACCTGCCTAAATCATCTTCGATTGGTAAAACAAAACAGTTAGCCAGTTGACCATAACTGGTACCTGCATTAGCCAGAGTCCTGCCATTAGGCACAAACTTTAAAGAACATAAACTTTGAAAGACCTCTTGACGAATCTTTTCCGGTTTCACCCCATCTAAATATTTATTTTCTGCTTCTCCTACTACTCTTGCGACTCGCTCAAAAACTTCCTCAACGCTTTCTACCGGCTTATTACTTTCATCTCTTAAGGCATATCTC
>JAAZND010000097.1 GCA_012798485.1 Candidatus Beckwithbacteria bacterium
AAAAATTAACGTTGCCTAACACGCGGTCATAAAACATTGGGGTTTAAGTGGTATGCCAAGTGCATCGCTCGCTGGCAAGGTTCTTATCGGTTGATAGTTTCGCAGCTCCGAAATCCCCAACGTTTCATACCGCCGACCGTTACCGCCAAGTGTAAAAAGAAAAATGAACAATTTGCTACAAAAGAAAGACAAAAATAAGAAGCCAACGCCCAAATCAGCACATTTGCAAACCTCACGGGCCGACACACCATCAAAGTTTGCAAAAGAGCTTTTTTCTTCAAATGCTCATTTTATATTGAATAATTTGAGATAAAAATAATTGTTAAACTTAAAAAGACATTGATATGAAAAATCAGGAAAAAATAAATTTAGATTTTGTGTTTAAATCTATAGACCATTTGAGATATGAAAATGGCAGACATGTTGCAGGTCCACACGGTGGTGCTAATCGAGCAGTAAAAGTTGAACCAAACATCAACGGTTGTGAAGGTTATAATATTAAACCAGGTGATGGATACATTGTTACCATATTTAACTTAGATGGGAATCACCCTGTTTGGCAAAATAATGTTCAAATGACTCCTAAACCTATGAGAATTATTAGTCAAGATTCTGATAAAATAGTATTAAGAGGGTATCCAGTACAAGCGATGTCTCCATTTGGATGGGTAGACTTTAATGGAGAGGATTATGGTTTGACAATTAAATTAAAAAATGGTGAAATAGAAAATTGCATTTTGCATATGCATGACAGGAATATTGATATAGTATACTTAAAAGGTTAAGATTAGAGCGCTTTGCAATCATAGTTTGAACTTTTTTAGATAACATGAAACAATTACATGCAGGTTATATTATTGATGAGATTGCCGAACATTTAATCACATCATACAGTAAAGAAAAAGTTTATGGACTTTTAAAACATCTTTCTTTTTTTGATACTGAAATTGTTTCATCATCTGGACAAGAAATTCAAAATCCAGAACAAATACTTTTTGTTGCTAATAACATTATTACAAGGGGATTACCCACCAGAATAAGTTTAGACCTTGAAAAAGCAATTCTTGAAAAGTTTAAAATTGGTTCATTAAACAAGAAACAGGCTGAGATTGGCTCTATTAAGGTTGATTTTAAGTTTACAGAAGATTTTACAAAAAAACTTTATAGATCCTTACATATTATTGACCCAAGGATTACATTGTCAGAAATCAATAAGATTAAAATTAACACTTGGGAAAATCATTTGGGCAGCGAATTTGAAGAAGATTTTTTGTATGACAAATTACCAAAACTGGTTAATCCTTTTTGGACACAACTCTTTGAAACCCAAAGAGAATTAGAAAACATTTTACGTTTTTCAACTTCAGTTAATGATGAAATTGACAAATTTCTTAATGGCTCGATAAATATCTTCAATCAACAAAAGGTTGATTTTTCGTTAGAATTCCCATACCAAATAGCTAACCAACGTGGAATAATTGTTGAAATTGATGGTAGTCAACACGAAGAAAATATTCAAAAAACAGTTGATGAAAACAGGGATAATGCAACAGAGAAAGCAAAATGGAAAAGGGCAATACGAATAAAAACACAAGAGTGGCATAAAATATCTGAAAAATTAAAATTCTTCAAGGACCTAGAAGGCGAAGAATATTTCAAATTGCTTAAAACAAATTTCACAGATCCATTATGGCAAGACAAAGAAGGTTTAAAAGCATTACAATTAATTTTAACCCCCTTTGCCATATCCAGGATTCAAAAAGTATTAATTGATCTACTAACCAATAACAAATTAGATTTAACCCAAGAAGAATGGAATATAGCTGTAATCGAAAGAGATGTTCCGGGGGCTAAACTTGCAATTGATGACATTCTCAATACTCTTAAAAACTTATTAAAACTAACAGGTGAAAATCAAACATTACCAAAGATTAATTTATTTGTTGAAAACACTCAAGAATTTACAAATGCAGAGCTAAATTGGAAAAATCCAATTGACAGAAACAAACAATTTGATTTATTTATTGATTTGGCTGTTTTGCAAAGAAGTTTTTTGACTTCAATGGACAAAACCGTAAACGCTAAAATAAAAGTAAATATCCGTTCTTCCCATTCTCCAAAAACAAATCGTAAGTTTTTAACTTCAAACCTTATTAAATATAAGTCATTAGGGAAAAAGAACAGACTTAATAACGAGTTTATTGAAAATGAAAATCAAGTTAAAACATTAGAAAAGTTTTTACAAGATATTTTTCGTAAACAATCATTCAGACCTGGTCAAATTGAAATAATAAACAGAGCAATTCAAACTAAAAGTGTTATCGGCTTACTTCCTACTGGTTCAGGTAAATCATTAACCTATCAGCTAGCTGCATTACTTCAACCAGGTCTTTCAATTGTTGTTGACCCAATAAAATCATTGATGAAAGACCAATATGAAGGATTGTTAAGGAATTGGATTGATTGTTCGGTTTATATTAATTCATCACTAAATCAAAAAGGAAGGCAAATTGCCATCCAAAAAATTAACGATGCAACAACATTGTTTGCATTTATTTCACCTGAACGACTTCAAGATGATACGTTCAGGAAACAATTAATCGAAACAAGCGATTTTAAGAATAACTACTTTAGTTATTGTGTAATTGACGAAGCACACTGCGTCTCAGAATGGGGTCATGATTTTAGAACTTCATATTTACGCTTAGGCGACAATGCCAGAAACTTTTGTAAAACAAAATCAGGGGAAGATATTCCGTTTTTCGCTTTAACCGCAACTGCCTCTTATGATGTTTTAGCTGACATTCAAAGAGAATTGAAAATCTTAGATGACAATGCAATTGTCAGATTAGAAAAACTTGACAGGCCAGAATTACAGTTTACAATAGAAGAAGTAATTGCGGATATAAAGCCAGAAAAAGGCATAGAATTTTCTAATAAACAGGCCCTTGGAGAAGCCAAACAAGCTGCTTTGGTAAACACAATTAAAAACATTCCTAAAACAATCGAAAATTTCCTTTCAAATGGTCATATTATAAAAGAAGCTGCTATACATGATTTAAATATTGTCCCTGATAATTTCTCTACTCAAACTTTCTTCAAAAGCAACGGAGAAAACACAAATGCCGGATTGGTTTTTTGTCCGCACAGGAATTGGTATTTTGGTGTTACCGATAACGCATCTAACATTTCACAAAATATAGGCGGAGTTGTTGTAGGTACATTTATGGGTAGCGATGGAGAAGAAAGAAGAGATGAAACAAACGAAATTAGTCAATCAGAATTCATTCAAAACAAAATAGACCTTTTAGTTGCGACCAAAGCGTTTGGAATGGGTATTGATAAACCCAATATCAGATATGTGGTTCATTTCAATTATCCAAGTTCAATAGAAAGTTATTATCAGGAAGCAGGAAGAGCAGGAAGGGATAGAAAAATTGCAGTTGGTGTAGTTTTATTTAACCAACAGGAAGTTGTTGCGGAAGACATTATTCAAAAAGTTACTGAAAATGGTGAAATAACTGAAGAATTAGAAAGTTATAGAACTTCGATTGACAGGGATTTATTGCAGAGTTTTCACCGAAACAATTTCAAAGGAATTGCTAAAGAAAAAATATTACTAGCGGAACTTTTAACGGAAATCAAATTTCCAACAAAACGAGTAATCAATCAACTTGAAGATAGCATTATTGAAGAATTTGGGGTAATTCTACAACTGAGAACATTTACGAATAATAACGGCAGACAAGTTTTGTATTTAAATCCAAATTTTGGAAGTATTTATTTAGACCGTGACCTTTTACCTTTTTATGCAGGTAATGATGCAAATACACAAACTTCTGACATAGCAAATTTTATCAGAGATTATATTCAAACAAATAAACCTGAAAATCAAAGTGCCTTTGATTGGTTGAATCAATTCACTCAATCTTCAAAACAAGACGGAATAGAAAAATTGCTTGAAAATCCTGAAAAACAAGATAAGTTTATTGTTGTAATTCCTTTTGCTAATAATACAAAAGAAAGAATTGCTATGTTTTTACAAAGCAAAGGAATTGAAATTTCGGAGAGAATGGTTGACGAAGCACAGAAGTTTTGTCAGGATATAAATACTTTTATCGATAATCTTGAAAAACAATATTCCAAATTTAACGGGGAAAATCTACACATACCATCAGAACTCAAGCCTAAATTAAAAAGCCTGTTTCTTCAAATTAGAGAAGAACAAGACACGTTCAAAGCGATTTATAGACTATCCATAATTGGCGTAATTGACGATTATACAATTGATTACAAATCAGACACTATTTCAGCACACATAAGTCGTAAAAAGAAAGGACATTATACCAGGCAACTTAAAAACTATCTTTTACAATACAATAGCATTGAAAAGGTTGAAGAAAGGCTGAAACGATTAGAATACTACAAAGGGAATTCAGAGATACAAAAATGTCTTGGGTTTTTGATAAAATTCATCTACGAAGAAATTGCAGAACAACGAAAAGAAGCAATTAAAGCAATGGAAGAAGCTTGTAAGGTTGGATTGCAAGAAGATGGTAGTCGTAGATTTAAAGAGTTCATTGATTTATACATGAATTCAAAGTATGCACGTCCTGAATACTTACCTTCTGATACAGAAAAAGGCTTGAAAGAAGATTTTGAGATTGTTAAAAAATACATGGACTTGGTTAGAACTGACAGTGGTGGTGAGATAAATAATTTAAAGCATTTACGTGGTGCTGCAACAGTTCTATTAGTACAAAGACCAGATAATTATGTATTCATTCTATTAAGGGCATTTACAATTTTTATAATTGAAAAGGAAAACGATGAATTTATAAAAGAAGCACAACAGGATTTCTATAATGGCTTTTTAAAACTAAGTAAAACCGGAACAGAAGATATTCTTTCAGTAAAGGGCAAAGTAGAATATTTCAAAAACAAATTATCAGATTTTGATACAGAATTAAACTTGAATATAGCAGAAATTGAAGATGTGTTGTACCATAAAATACACACGGATTGGATAGAAGCTTTTAACTCTAAATTTATTGGTGAGTATGAAAGAGCAAATTAATGAGCAACTGGCTTTGCTTGAAAAAGAATTGTCGAGACTAAAAAAAGTTACAGATTACATTGATGACACTAAAAAGACAGCACAATCTGTAATAACTGAACTAAAAACGGTTCAGGACAATTATTCAACGTATACAAGCAAAATTTTTGATTTGTATAAATCAGCCGTTGAACAAATTAAAAAAGAAACAGAGTTACAAATCAAAGAAGGTGTAAGTCACCTCGAAACAACAGGTTCTCAGATTGACCAGACAAATCGTGAAAAACTCGTTGAAACAAAAAGACTTCTGGAAAACTACAGAAAAACAGTTGAAGCAACTGATAATTTAGTAAAAACTCTTAAAGCAGTTGATTTCCCAACAAGATTAGATAAAATTGAGCAACAAGTGATTAAAAACCTTGAAGAAATTGAAAACAGATTTAATCTTCAAGACAAGCAAAATAAATTGATAAAAATATTACTGTTTGTGATTTTGGGAATAGTAAGCATTGGCGGAATAATTGGATTATTGATTAGATTTAAAATAATATAGCCAACCCCAAAGCCATACACATTTGCAATTCGCACAAGCTGACACACAGCCCTACAATTGCAAAAGAGTTTGTCTTGCCAACGCACGGACTGACAGAAAGTATGTAGCAAATTGAAATAAAAATGACTGAGAAGAATCAACACCAGGCGGTAACAAAGTGTATAAATCATTGGGCGGTTTGTGCTGGTTTCAAGGGCGTTACATTTAATAAAATTTATAGCTGTTTGACAGGAAAGTGCTTCGAAATGCCCAACGCTTCATACACTAAACCGTTAGGGTCGCATTGCCTCCAAATTTTTTTTGATAGTTCAAAAATGGTCTACTCATTTACGGTGTTGTTTTAGCTGGCAGAGAAATAAAATAAATGATCACCCGCTCCCCCCGCTCCCGGCACTTGCATATAGCATTCGCGGTT
>JAAZND010000098.1 GCA_012798485.1 Candidatus Beckwithbacteria bacterium
AAATTCAGAGGTATGAATAGACAATTATTCAAACTCCACTTAAAAGAAACAGAATTTAGATTTAATAATCGTAATAATAATCTTTACAAATTATTATTAAAAATGTTTAGAGAAAACCCTCTAAACTAGTCATGAACCTTAATTTATTTTCCTTAAAATTCTGTTTTGCTACAGCCGTATTATAAGTAAAAGTGACAAGACAATAAGAAACTTTACTACCGGCATCACGAATAGCTTGAGCATTATTGACTGTACTGCCTCCAGTAGAAATTAAATCTTCAATAATCAAAACTCTGGATTTGGGTTTTAAAAAACCCTCAATCTGATTTTCTTTACCATGACTTTTTTTATCTGGCCTGACAAAAACCATCGGTAATTTTAATTTCTCGGCAATCCATGAACCCATAGGAATAGCGGCTGTAGCTGTCGCCGAAATATAATCAATATTTTCAATTCCAATTTTTTCTTTAATAAGCTGTATATAAAAATTGCAAATTTTTTTTCTAAATTCAGGATAAGAAATAACTAATCGATTATCAGTATAAATTGGACTTTTGATTCCTGAAGTATAAGTATATGGCGGATCAAAACGGAAGGTGACGGCTTTAATTTTTAATAAAATTTTGGCAGTGGCTTGGGAAATAGATTTTACCTTCATTTAAATATAAACTATTTTAAAATTTCCTTTTTATTATATTAGAGTAAGTAAAAATTAAAAAGAAAAATTTTTTCTATAGTTTTTTAAAATGTCATTCTGAACTTGGTTCAGAATCCCTACTTTTCTTTCTAAAAAGATCCTGAAACAAGTTCAGGATGACAAATATTTATTAATCTCTGTTTTTAATTTTAAAGCTTCATTTCTTGCTTTTTGAGCAAAATCTTGTTCGCTCCCCGCAAAAATAATACTACGAGAGGCATTAATAATCATCCCTTTTCCTTGACTATTTTTAGCGTTTTGAACAGTTTGTTCTATTTCTCCTCCTTGAGTTCCAATTCCGGGAATTAAAAAAACTATTTCATCATCCAATTTTCTAATTTCAGCAATTTGCTCTGGGTAAGTGGCACCAATTACTAAAACACAATTTTTGTTTTTGTTCCATTTTTGAATCACTTGTTTTGCTACAAATTGATACAATTTGACTCCGTTAATTTCTAAATCTTGAAATTCACCGGAACCAGGATTGGAAGTTTTACAAAGAACAATAATGCCTTTATCTTTTTTATCTAAAAATGGCTGTAACGCTTCCTGGCCTAAATATGGATTTACAGTGATCGCGTCAGCTTGTAAGTATTTAAAAATAAAGTCAACGTAACCTTGATTTGTATTACCAATATCAGCTCTTTTGGCATCAATAATAATGGGAATATTTTTATAATTTTCATGAAGGTAATCACAAGTCATTTTCAACTGTTTAATACCATTTTCCCCCAAGCTTTCATAAAAAGCAGTATTGGGTTTGTAGGCACAAACTAAATCATAGGTTGCATCAATAATTTGACGATTAAATTCAAATAAAGTATTTTTACTTTTTTGCAAAAATGAAGGGATTTTTTCATAATCACTATCAAGACCAACGCAAAGTAAAGATTGGTTTTGGGCTTGAATCGATTCTAGTTTTTGCGAAAAATTCATAATTAATTATATAATTAAATCTCTATGTGGATATTCAGCTAATCTAGCACGACATGAATCTAATTCTTCTCCTTCAGCAGTTTTCCAATCAAAAAAATGAGTTTGAGCTACTTGAGCAACTAATCCTTTAAATAATTGAGATGGGATATTATTATCTGGACTAGAAACAACTAATAGTCCGCAATTATCTTGTCTAAAAAAAGCATAATTAGCTGGATGACCATTTAATCTTCGTCTAAGTGCGGATACAATAGAAAAATCATCAAATTCTCCCATCCTTGATAGTTGTATAAAGTTTAAACCTCTTGCCTTTAGTAGTTCTGGCATATATCCAATTAAGTTCATACCTTCACTTAAGGCAATCAAATGTTTATGTGCATGATACACTGATTGAACTTTGTGTCCATTGGTATATGCTCCATTCTCAATCATTACCATAGATTGAGCTCCTGTTAAATCTTTAGCAAATTGAACTAATTCATTTGTTTCCGCTCCAAAACTTTGGGGAACATAAGCAAATCCTGTCAAATGAGGTTTTGGAACAAGAAGATAATATGGGTGTTTTCCTGGTAAAGGAGAAAATCCCTCTAATGTCATATAAAAATGTGGACTTTTCGCAACCAGTAAAGCACTTCCCTTAAATTCAGGAAACCACTCGGTAACATTTTCAACATGTCCCGTAAGCTTATTACAAAAAAGACAATCATGTTCAATCTCTTGATTGGGCATATTAATACCTCCTTAAAAATTAATTACTTTTGAATCTATTTTTTTAGCATATTCACTTAAAGCATTTGCTACTCCATGAATACCAAAAACTCCATCAACAAAATGTCTATGGAAATGAGGGACACTTTGCATTTGAGGAGGATTAATAAAAATCATACATTCCCTTTTGGTCTGCTTAAACATATATTGATAAGCTTTTTTACTAGCTACGTAATAATCTTCCCAAATTTTTTTATTCATACTAGTTTCTTCTCTAAAACATTTTTTTGATATTAATAAGCAATGAGGATCAATAATTCTAAAGTCTTTTTTTAATCTAACAAAAATAAAATGCTCTGTTTCAAAAATCTTTTTTAAAAAAATTTTATTTATATTTTCTTCTGTTAAATTGCAAAATAAACAATTCATAACTATAAAAAAACAGAGCCAAAAAGGCTCTGTTCTAGATTTTTTTATTTCTTAATGAAAATGATATTCCCAATATATAATTGATACATACTGGAATTATATTTTAGCAGTTTTGAAGTATTTGCGTCAAAAGCAATTTCATATCGTTTCCTTCTTTTTTAGCATTAGCTAACACTTCCTGATGATCGTGCTTCACAAAAGCCAAATTGGTCACACAAGAAAGTCCTAAAACTTTAAGACCTAAAAAATTTGCCATAATAGTTTCTGGCACGGTACTCATCCCGACACAATCAGCGCCTAGAATTTTTAAGGCTTTTTTATCGGCAAAACTTTCAAAATGAGGACCTTTGCAATAAACATAAATTCCTTCTTGATATTCAATTTGATTGCTTTGGCAAATTTTGACTGCAATTTTTCTCAAATCTTTATCAAAAGGCGCTGACATATCCTGAAAGCTCGCGCCATTTAATGGACTTTGGCACAACAGAGTCAAAACATCTGATAAAACGACTATATCTCCAACTTTATATCTTTCATTCAGAGCACCGCTTGCCGAAGTCAAAATCACATTTTTGACTCCAAGTTTTGCAAAAGCCTGAATTGGTCTAGTCACTTCCTCGGAGCTAAAGCCTTCATAAGTATGAAATCTCCCAGCCATAATCCAAAAATATTTCTGCCCCATTTTGGTTAAAAATAATTCACCGCGATGACCCAAAACTCCCGCACCAGCACCAAATATTTTTTCAAAAATAAAAGTTTTTTCAATTGCCATATTTTCTATAACCTTATTCCAGCCGGAACCCAAAACTAACAAAGTCTGTATTTTGTCTTGAAATGATGATAAATTTTTGATAATTTGTTCTACTTGAAAAATAGATTTATTCATAAATAAAAGATAAAAATTAAATTATCTTTATAAAATTTTTTAAACTTATATAATACAGATTATATGCTAAACCAAAAATCTATCCAAGCTGTTGATAATGCCAACTTTTCTTCGCAGTTTAAAAAACCGCTCTATGATTCTTATTGTTTTGCCAATATTCCCGAT
>JAAZND010000099.1 GCA_012798485.1 Candidatus Beckwithbacteria bacterium
AACAGTGGCAGCGGCCACTTTCCCTCTCCAATCAAATGACACTGATATTATGATCAATAATAACCTAGTTTATCTTGATAAAAATGGCGAACACAGTCTTGGTTTGATTGCTCATAATGACATTATTATGGGGAGAGAAATCCCAGAAAATTTTGAAATTGACGGAGCCTTAATGGCGCAAAATGGAAAAGTTATTCGCGACGGTTATCTTTCCAACTGTGGTTCCTCTTCCCATGCTCTTAAAGATAAATTAACTATTTATGGAAGCATTTTGTCTAATCAAAAATCTTATTGGAATTTTGGAGACCCTCCAGTTTCTGGTTTTATTACTAGAGAAATTACCTACGATCCCAATTTACTTTATGCCCCTCCTCCATACTTTCCTACTGATGGAGAATATGAGTTTATTAGCTGGGAAGAAGAATAAATCCTACTGACAAACCGTATTGGAAATAACCACGTTTTTCTTACTTTTAAGATTTTGATTGGCACAATTTGAACTACCTTCTTCAATTTCTGTTTGGTTGTATTCCTCCCAAGGATTATCTATTGCTCCTCCATTAGAACTTGATCCTGAATTATTACTGCCATTATTTTGATTATTTACTGATGTCGGAGTTGGCGTTGGAATTGGAGAATTACTATCAAAACTATAATCATCAAAATCATTTCTGTTCTGATTCAGATTATTTAAATATACTTCTTCAACAATTTCATCAAGCTTGGTAAAAAAATCTTTAAAAGCGGAAAAGTCAATTTCAATCTCTTCTCCATCTTCAAAAACAATAAATAATCTTTCATCCTCTAGTCTTAAGTTCTTAATCATTTTTCCTTGTTTATTAAATTCATCAAGTTTTTGAAAAAATTTTTCTGCTTCTTCAAAAGACAAAAATCTCTTAAAGCTACCTGAATCAGTATTAATAATCACTTCTCCGCTTCGCTTCACAATAATCTCAGTCCCTTGATTAATAATAGTAATTTTATCCTGAATAACTGGCTGATTTTGTTCTCTTTTCTGTAAAATTAAAATAAACAATAAAGTTAAAAATAAGAAGGCAAAAATAGCAATTAAAATAAGTAATTTTTTGGGCATTAAATTTATTATAAACCAAAAAAGTAATTTATAAAAAGCCCCGCATTTTGCGGGGCTTTACAAAAAACTTGAATTTATTTTTTAAAATTTTAAACTTTTTAAATACTGTCTAAACTCTCCGTTTAAATCTTTATTTTTCAAAGAAAATTCAATTACAGTTTTAAGATACTCCAGTTTATTACCAGTATCATAGTATTTACCGTTTTTAATTTCAGCGGCCAGCACTCTTTTTTTATCACTAAGCATCAGCTTCAAAGCATCATTATAATACAATTCTTGACCATGATTGATGTTTTTTAAAGCTTCATCTAAATAATTAAAAATGTCAGGTGTAAAAATAAAGCCAGAGACATTAGCCAAATCTGAAGGAGCATTCTTTTTCCCTTGTTTTTCAATAATAGTTTCAATATCAATCAAGCCATCACGGATTTTTTTACCTCCAGCTATACCATAACGATCATAATCTTCATCTTTGGTAACTTTGATACTAGCCAAAACGGAACAATTAAATTCTTCGTAAACATTAATTAATTGTTTAAAACGAGAAGGCGAAGAAACAATAAAGTCATCACTCCAAGTATAAATAAATGGCTCATTGCCGATTAAATTTTTCACATTTAAAAGTGGTGTCCCATTGCCATATGGGCCTTTTTGTCTGACATAAACAAAATTTGCCATTTTTGAGATATCTTCCACTTCTTTCAAAAGCGGGGCTTTCTTCTCTCCTCCCATTTTAAGATTCTCGATCAAATCTAAACTTGGCTGATCAAAATGATCTTCAATTGTACGTTTATGATAACCGGTGACTAAAAAAATATCTGTAATCCCAGCATCAACCAACTCTTCCACCACATATTGGATCACTGGTTTATCTACAATTGGCAACATTTCTTTAGGCATGGCTTTAGTTTGAGGTAAAAATCTGGTACCAAATCCGGCTGCGGGGATAACTGCTTTTCTAATCTTTTGCATAAAGTAATGTCATTTCGTAATAATCCAAAGCGGATAAAACATACAACTTGATTTTGTTTTGAAAATTTTTACGAAAACGACAGACGTAATAAATACGTAATAAATAACTAACTCCAACATTTTAACAATTTTTTCGAACTTGTAAAACCGAAAATTTGCTTGTATAATACTTGACAGATACCGCTATGATAGCGGTTTTTTATTTTATAGCTGGTAAAAGACAAATTTTAAAGCTATAATAAGCAATATAAAAAAGATATTGAAAGATATTGAAAATTCAGGATTAAAATTTACTTTTAATCTTAAAAATAATGGATACTAATTTTACTGTCCCAGATTTCGGTAGTAATCCAATCGAATATTTAAAACAAGTTAGAATTGAACTAAAAAAAGTTGATTGGCCAAAAAAAGATCTAATTATCAAATCGACAATCTTAGTCTTAGTCGTCAGTATTATCATTGGAACTTTTTTAGGCGGATTAGATTTTGGTTTTACCAAATTATTTGCTTATCTTTTGCAAAATTTTAAATAATTACAAAATACGTTTTTTAAAGGCGTAAAAATAATCACATGGCTGAAGAAAATCAAACTCAAGAAATTCCCAGTAAAAATCATATTATTATCAGCGATAAAACTGATATTAGAGCTAAATGGTATGTCGTCCATACCTACTCTGGTCACGAAAATAAAGTGGCTCAAGCCCTTAAACAAAGAGTTGAATCTATGGATTTAACAGATTATATCCATGAAGTTTTGATTCCAACTCAAAATAAAATTAAAATTCAAAAAGGGAAAAAATTGGAAATTGCCGAAAAAGTTTTTCCTGGCTACATTTTAGTCAAAATGGTTTTGAATGATCAAGCCTGGCTTACCGTCAGAACTACCAATGGTGTCACCACTTTTATTGGTATGGATAATAAACCAACTCCTATTTCTAAAAAAGAAGTTGAGGCAATTAAAAAATTCATGGTTCAAGAAGCACCAAAATACAAAACTATTTTTACTCCTGGGGATGCAGTTAAAATTATCGATGGACCATTTAATGATTTCTTAGGCAATGTTCAATCAGTTGATGAAGATAAAGGCAAAGTTAAAGTGCTTGTTTCTATTTTCGGCAGAGAGACTCCTGTCGAACTTGACTTTTTACAAGTCCAAAAAATTTAATTAAAAGTTTTATTTTAAAATGGATCAATTTTGATCAAAGCTTCTCAATTTAAATTAAAACTTAAGACAATTAAAAATTAGTATTTAGTTAACTTTTATTTAAAATTTTCTTTTAAATACTTACTACTAAATACTAAATAAACTGTGGCAAAAAAAATAAAAACAATTTTAAAGCTCAATATTGCTGGAGGACAAGCAAATCCAGCCCCTCCAATTGGACCAATGCTTGGTCAACACGGAGTAGCGATCATGGAGTTTTGTAAAGCATATAATGAGCAAACTAAAGATAAAGCAGGAGAAATTATCCCAGCTGTTATCACTATTTACGAAGACAGAAGTTTTGAATTTGTCTTAAAGAAACCTCCAGTTGCAGCTTTAATCAAAAAAGAATTAAATCTAAAAAAAGGTTCTTCCAATCCTGGCAAGGAAATACTGAAACAAACTTTAACTGATGCACAAGTGGCTAAAATTGCTCAGGACAAAATGGAAGATTTCAATACTACTGATCTTGAAGCTGCTAAAAATATCGTTAAAGGCAGCGCTCGTAGTATGGGAATTAAAGTTAGTTAAAAAATCTAAATTAAAAAAATTAAGATGGCAAATGCTAAATTTTCCATTTTAAATTTTGAATTCTAACCGTGGGGGAAAAAGCAATTATTATTGATAATCGAGAACCAGAAGAGGTTCAAGATCTACAACAAGATCTACAATACGAGAATAAACACCAGTTTAAAGATAACGAATTTGATACTACCGATGGTTTTGCCGAATTAGAAGCATTAAGAAAAAAAGAAGCTGGAAACTCTGATAAAACAGTTGAAGATTCAACTTCTGAAGATAAAAAAACATTTAAAAAAGCTAGAAAAATAAAAGTACGTAGTAAAAAATTCAAAGCCTTAAAAAAAAGTGCTCAAAAGCAAAAAAAATACGATCTTAATGAAGCTGTTGAAAAACTTTTAACGCTTTCTAAGGAAAAGTTTGATTCTTCAATTGAACTTAATGTGGTTCTAAAAAAAGAAGAAGCTTTAACAGGCAGGATTGCCTTACCACATGGTAACGGGAAAACAAAAAGAGTAGCAATTTTTAACGAGCAGACTGAAGAAGATATCAAAAATAAAAAGATCAATTTTGATATTTTACTTGCCAAAAAAGAAGATATGGGAAAGATTGCCCGCTATGCTAAGATCTTAGGACCCAAAGGGCTTATGCCTAATCCTAAAAATAATACTATTGTCGCTGAGCCAGAAAAAGCAGCTCAGGCATTTGATAATAAAAGTATTGAATATAAAACTGAAAAAAAAGCTCCTTTAATTCATTTAGTTATAGGGAAAAAATCTTTTGGCAAAGAAAAGTTATTGGAGAATTTAGAAGCTACTTTCAAAACTATTAATATTAAAAAAATAAAAGCAGTAGCGATTGGTTCTTCCATGAGTCCAAGCTTAACCATTGATCTAAGTAATTTAGAATAAAGATGTAAATAATTTAACTTATAAGACGCGTTTTTAAAAAAACGCGTCTTTTTTTACTCTTTTAAAGCTCTTTATAGCTTATTCTTTAAATAGTTTAAAGCCTCTATCTTTTTATCAATTTAAATCTAACAGTTGAAAACTGGTTTAATATAAAAAAGCACAATTAATTATTTATAATATGGGTCTAGACTAGCATTTAGCATGTTAAAATAGCTAAATGTCTTGTCATAATAGACCAATTAGTAACTATAAACAGAAAAAGATTATTTCTTGTTTCTGTTTAGATCTAACAGCCAC
>JAAZND010000100.1 GCA_012798485.1 Candidatus Beckwithbacteria bacterium
ATTTAATATTCTTATATAAAATAATTCAGAAAAGTTTTCTTAGAGTATTTATTATAAGATTTTTATCTTAATTAAATTGTATATTTTATCCACATTTTTTCTTTATAAAATATAGGACTTTTTATATATAAACAAAAAGCATTAATATATCAATTTATATTTACAATATATATAGATAGATTTATGTGGAAATATTTAATACAAATATAATAAATAGAATTAATCCATATTATTTAAAAATAGTTAAGTCATATTCTGCTACTTTTAATGGATACAATATTTTCTTAAAGACGATAACAAATGATGACTAATTCAATAACTTTTAGTGATGACAAATTATACTAACAAATCTATTTATTATTGTTTTAACGTAGGCTAAATGAATTACAAGATAATAAAATAAAGTAAATCAGGATATTATTTTTCAATAAATGAAATACTGCGATATAAGAACCATTATCTTTAAGGTTTGGCACAAGTGTCGATAAATTAATTTCTAAGAGATTAATTTATTTAAATTTTAATAGTACTTTGTAAATAAAAATGAAAATTAGTTTGTTAAAACCGCTCTTATGATATTTTATTTTATTCTTCTCTCCTTCTAAATTATTCCAAACAACATTCAGAGATTAAGTCCACTATATCATGCCTTAAATCTTTGGTTTTTTGTTTTTATTAAGAGAATACTCTGTTTGATGAAATTAAGTTAATTAATTAGTTGATACTATCATAACTTATAAAAATATTATTAAACTGATCTATTTTTTTATACATATTTTAAAATAAATATATTTTATTAATTTTTGATATATCAAAATATTACCTATATATATCAAAATAATCTATTTTTCCAATAAATAGGCTTCTATTAATCTTTTCAAAGCTAAAATATAAGCGGCAATTCTAAAGCTAGTTTTTCTGGTTATCATTTCTTCCCAAACATCATTAAAAGCTATTCTCATTTTTTGATGAAGTTTTTCAAATACTTCTTCTTTAATCCAATAATTAGCACTTAAATTTTGTACCCACTCAAAATAACTAGTAATCACTCCACCACTATTAGCTAAAACGTCAGGGATAATCATTCTATTTTTCTTAGTTAAAAATAACTCTTCAGCTTCAACTGTCACTGGACCATTCGCCATTTCTAAAATAATATCTGCTTTTACTTTCTTAATATTATTTTTAGTCAAAACACCTTCCAATGCTGCTGGGATTAAAACGTCAACTTTAAGCTCTAAAAGCTCTTCATTACTAATTTGTTGAACATTTTTATCAATATGGAATTTATTATCCTTCTGACTTTGTGCAAATATTTTCTTAATATTTAATCCTTTTTTTGCAAAAATTGCTCCACGACTATTCGAAACAGCAACTACCTTGTAACCAGCATCATAAGCAAACTTTGCAAACCATGAACCAACATTTCCAAAACCTTGAATAGCAATAGTAATATCTCTTGTTTTCCTCTTTAATTTGTTCATCAACTCTTCTAGAATATAAAACCCTCCAAGTCCAGTAGCTTCTTCTCTTCCTTGACTTCCTCCCAAAATAATTGGTTTTCCAGTAAAACAAGCTTGAGCATTTTGTAATCCAGCTAGATTATTTTTTTGCAAATATTTTCTATAAGCTGCTGTCATCCAAGCCATTATCTGCCCATTTGTATTAACATCTGGAGCTGGAATATCTTGCCAAGGACCAATAAATGAAGCCATTTTTTCAACATAAGCTTGGGAAACTTTTTTTAACTCTTGGTTCGAATACTTTTGCGGATCAATACTTACTCCTCCTTTTGCTCCTCCATAAGGAATTCCTGCTACAGCAGTCTTAATGGTCATCCAGGTAGCTAAAGCTTTAACTTCATCTTCATCGACATTGGGATGGAAACGAATTCCTCCTTTATATGGGCCTAATAAATTGCTATGTTGACAACGATAAGCAATAAATTGTTCCTTTTTACCATTGTCTAATTTCACTATTATTTTTTTTTTGATAATACGATCTAGTCGTTGAAATTTTTTTAACACCTCTCTACTCAATCCTAAAGTTTCTCCAGCTTTTTGAATCTGTTGTTGTGCATTGATAAAAGCATACATAAGACCTTTCAAAGCAAATTTAATAATTTATAATTTTTCTAACCATTTTTCTGTATCTATCGCTGCCATACAAGCTGTCCCGCAAGAGACAATTACTTGACGATAACGCCAATCAGTTACATCTCCACAAGCAAAAACACCCTCTTTAGAGGTCATTGTAAGATAATTATTTTCTAAATTTTTATTCTTATCTAATAAGCCATTCATTTTAGTCAGAAGATAGCCTTTATCATTAAGTTCTAGTTTATTTAAAAATAAATCAGTATTTGGTTTTCTGCCAATAGCATAAAAAACTCCATCCGCTTCTACTCTTTTTTTTTCTTCTGTTTTATTATTAAGTAATATTAATCCTGATAATTTTTCTTTACCTAATAATTGTACAAGTTCTGTATTCCATAACACTTTAATACTTTTATTGTCTAAAACCCTAGACTGCATAATTTTTGAAGCTTTCAAACTATCTTTTCTTACAAGTAAATTTATTTTATTGGTAAAATGTGTCAAAGCTAAGGCATCTTCCAAAGCAGTATCTCCTCCTCCAACAACATAAACCTTTTTATCTTTATAAAAAGCAGCATCGCAAACAGCACACGTTGACAAACCTTTACCCAAAAAATAATCTTCTCTTGGTAAGTCTAATTTAACTGTTTTCGCTCCTGTTGCAATAATAAGAGATTTAGTCAGATATTCATTTTCGCCTTCATAAACTTTAAAAGGATAGTTATCTAAATCCACTTTAGTAATTTTTTTATCAATAATTTTAGCTTGAAAATGTTCTGCTTGTTTACGCATATCCATCATTAATTTTGCTCCCCAAACTCCTTCAGGAAATCCAGGAAAATTTTCTACTTTAGAGGTAAACATAATTTGTCCACCAATTTCAGAGCCAGAAAAAAGTAAAGGATTTAGACAAGCTCTTGCTGTATAAATAGCTGCAGTATATCCAGCTGGTCCAGAACCAATGATAATTGTGTTGTATATCATATTTTATCTATTTATATTAAATTTATATATTTAACAATTAAATTAATAATGTGCTAATTACAGTTTTTCTACTAATTCTCTTAATCCTTGTTCTCCTGGAAAACCAATTTTCCTATCTGCTTCCTTACCATTTTTAAAAACGATTAAGGTAGGAATACTTTGGATGCTGTATTTTTCTGATAAATTTCTATCTTCATCAATATCTACTTTATAAATGTTTATTTTAGCTTTAAATTCTTGGGAAAAAGCATCAAGTATAGGAGCAGCCATTTGACAAGGTCCACACCATTGGGCATAAAAATCAACCAAGACTGGTTTTGAGGCTTTAAGTACTTTGTCTTCAAAATTAGTAGAGGTTAAATGCTGTATAGCCATATAACTACTTAAATTCATTAAGCCATTTAGATTAGCTAAAAAGATAAATGAATTCTTATTTTAAATTAATAAATTGATTAATAATTTTTTCTAATTCTTGTGGATTCTCTTTTACTTCTACCTGACATGATTGAAAAGCAACGATTTTAGAAGCCACTTTGGCTAATGCGCTTCTTACAGCCATCAATTGCTGCAGAACGGAAATACAATCTCTGTTCTGTTCAATCATGCCGCTAATGCCTGAAATTTGTCCAGCAATACGATTTAATCTGTCAATAATTTTTTCTTTTTCACTTTTATCTTTCATATTAATATACTCCCATAGAGTATCTCTAATTTAAAAAATTGTCAAGATTTTCTTGTTTTTTAATTAAACCAATTATTCCTAAAAAAATCATGATTAAACTCAACCATTGTCCTGTAGTGAAGAAAAAAAGTTGCCAAGGATTAATCCTTAAAAATTCCAAAAAAAATCTAATTAGGCCATAACTCAAACAATATATATAGATAAAACCAGCTTTAATCTTTTTCTTCTTTAATAAAAATAAAAAAATACAAAATAAAATAAAATTTAAAATAGACTCATAAAAAAATAATGGATGAAAATAACTAAAATTTTCCAAACCAACTACTCTATTTTCTGGTTTGATATAAACTGCCCAAGGTAAACTTGAAGGTAAACCATAAAGTTCTTGATTGAAAAAGTTCCCAAACCTCCCTATTGCCTGAGCTAGTGGTAAACAAAAAGCTAAAATATCAAGTTGTAAAAATAAATATTTTTTCCATTGAGCTTTAAATTTAAGCAAATTAAAAATTAATAAAGCCAGTAAACCTCCCACAATAGCTCCAAAAATCCCCAAGCCTCCTCGCCAAACAAATAAAACTTTTAATAAATCATATTTGTAATAAAACCAATAATCTATCACATGATAAGCTCTAGCACCAATCAATCCTCCTAAAAATAAATAAGGGAAAATTTGATCTAAATTAAAAGACAAATAGTCTTTGTTATATTTAGCTAAAAACTTTTGTATCTTTTCTGCGAAAAAAAAAGCAGTAAAAACTGCTACTGCCAAAGTAAATCCATATAAATTAAACATAAGTTAAATTCTAGTCATAAAAATAAATAAAAAGGCAACAATAATAGTAATTATCCAAAGATAAATTTTGATTTCTTTAAAGGTAAGCTCTCTGTTAATTTGCCAAAAATAAAGTTTGGTAAAAAAATTTTTATTCAAAACCCAATCCTGCCATTGTTCCAAGATTAAATGCAATCCTAAGCCCATGATAAAACTTTTACCAAAAGGTGAACTGGTTGAAGTCAAGGTAAAAAGAGCAAGTAAAATCCAAATAATTTGAAATAAAAGAGAGTGAAAAGTTAATTTTTGCTGTAAAACCTTATTTTTGGTAATAACAAGCCAGCCTTTTTTTAATTGTCTATTTTTAAAATAATTCTTAACATAACGAGATAACTCTGTATCTGGATTACCAATATAGACATCTACAATCCGATCAAATTCTAAAACTAAAAACCCCACTAAGGCTCCCAAAAACCAAGATAAAACAGGCAGCCATAATTGCCAAACTTTGTAATAATTTTGAGTAAATAACGGAACAATATATAATAGGGAAATTAAAATAAAAGGTAAACTAAAAATAGTTTTTTTAGGTAAAGTCATAAAAATAGCTAGAAAATATTACTTAAATTTTAGCACAAAAAAAACAGCTACTGTTTTAAACAAAGTAGCTGTTAACCATAAAATCCGATTTTTTATTTATCAGCTTGTCGCCACATCAGTTCAAATTGAAATTTAGCGCTTTTGACTAATTCTGGATCTGTAATTAATAAAGCTAAAGGTTCAGCTTTATGATAAGAAATCTGAATGACAAAATTATCACCAATCAGCAAATCTGTCTCAATACTTTTATTAACTGAAACAAAACCTGTCTGATTTTTTGTCTGATTTTTTTTGCTGGCATAAGCCCGATTATCAGGGCTATCTGGTAAAATTTCCTTGGTTTTGATATTAGAGTTTAATAACTGAGGGCTATATTCCTCATCAAAATAGCTTCCAATAATCTGACTATAATTTTCAGAAGTACAGACTATATCTAGCTTCTGAGTTTGAAGGCTTTGTCTGTAAGCCTTTTTGATTCCGTCAGCACCTGAAAAAATTTGCACTGAATTTATTTTGTTCATATTTTGTTCTAAAATATACTTATTAAAAATATTTTATTTTTAAAAAATATATTTTATTAATATTTAATAACTAAAAGTAGTTTATAAAAAATAAAATATATTGTATAATTGTTGTTCAAATGGTGAACAAACAACAACTTTATCATTATTTTTACGATCTTGGTTTAGATCAAGACGAAACCAAAATTTATTTAGCTCTTCTTAATAAGGGTCTATCTACAGTCTTGGAAATAGCTAAAGAAACTAAAATTAATCGCACTACACTCTATCGAAGACTGGAAAATCTTGTTGGCAAAAACCTGATTGAACTAATTATTGATGAAAAAAGAACTCTCTATAAAGCTGTTGATCTTGATAATCTTGAGCAAGTTATAATTGAAAAAACTGCTAAGTTAAAAACTTTACAAGACAATTTCAAACAAATTAAAAATTACCTTATCGGTGAAGTTGGCTACGGGCAACCAGGCACAAGGGTGCAATTTTATCGAGGAGTGCAAGGAATTAAACAAATGTACTGGCATGCTTTGAAAGCCAAAAATGAATTTGTAGGCTACAGTTATCTCACTTCAGAAAGTATTGTAGGTTATCGTTTTATTGAACGCTGGAGTCAGGAATTTATAAATCGAGGACTCAAAGGACGAGACTTAATTTCTCAAGTTTATTTAGACAATCGTAAAGAATTTCCAGAGGCAAAAGGTGTTAATTGGGCTAGTTGGCAGACTAGGCTTTTGCCAGAAAAAGTTTTCATTATCAACCACCAAATGGACATTTATAATGATATTATCGCCATGTATAATTGGCATAACGGAGAAATTTTTGGTGTCGAAATTTATAACGAAAAAATTGCACAAATGCATAAACAAATGTTTGAAGTCTTTTGGCAAATGGGAAAAGCAATATAACTCTAATCTTATTTTTGCGTTTTTAATTGATTTAATTTCCACATAAAAAGCCTAGCTTTACTCTTGACATTTTTAGCATCCATCACAAAACTACGCGCATTTTCAATTAAACTTCTATCTGTTTCTTTAGCCAGCTTGATATACAAACTAGCTTTTTTAGGGTCTTCTCCCAATTCTATCGTTAGACGATAACCGTAATCTTGAAACTCTCTGGAAACATAGCGTCTCTCTTTGTTATCAATAACTATTGTTTCGAGAATTTGTCCCAGGCTTCTCGTCCCGCTTGATTGTCTTTGTTCTTTTTTTTTCTGCAACATAAGGTTATTTTCATTATCATTTAGATATACTCTGTATAAAATTTAAGTATTAATTAAAAGTAAATCATGATAAATTTTAGTAAAAATAACTGTTAGTTGCTCCTGCTCTTCCTTTAAAAAATCTTTTAAAACATAATTATCAGCCATTGACTCGCCACTTTTTTTAACTAAATCATAAGTTTTTCCAGCTATCCCGATTCTGATTTTTACAAAATCATCAGTTTTTAAATAAGCTGTCACTGAATTAACACCATTATGCACTCTTGGTCCTTTGGGTGAAATTTTATAATCACCAAAAGGCAAATCTAGATCATCGTGAATCAAAATCAAATTCTTGGAAGTCAAGTTAGCAAATTTTAAAATTTTAGCTACTGCAAGACCAGATGAATTCATGAAAGTTTGCGGTTTAACTAGTAAGTAGTCAGGTTTTTGCAAAATGAGAGCTTGGCATTTTTTATTTAAGTTAAAATGATTTTCCTGATTTTTGCTAGCCACAAAATCCAAAAAAAGAAAGCCCACATTATGCCGATTATAGTGAAATTTTTCCTCTGGATTGCCAAGACCAACTAAAACTTTCATAAAATGAGTATAACACAAAAAGACCTCTAGAAAATCTCTAAAGGTCTTTAAATTGACAAAATTAAACTATTTGATTTGCTTTTTGACAAATTCACCAACTACCGGCACTTCCCAATCTTCTCCTTGATAGGCTTTAATAATCAAAACTAGCCATAAAACAAAGGCTACAATCCATAAAATCCAACTTAAAAACCAACCAATCACTGGAATAAAACTTAAAACACTAATGCCTCCAAAAATCACCAAACTTTGCATGGCGTGGAATTTAGTTCTTTTATTTTCTTTAGCTAAAAGCAAGAAAATTAAACCAGTTAGCCAACCACCAACATAGCATAAAACATTTTCAATATTTTGGTCTAAACCAGTAGCGGTATTGTTTTTAGATTTTTTATCTTCTGCCATATAAGAAAAATTAAAAGCAATTACTTTTAATTTTGATAAATTATTTATATTAAATTGATCATAACAAAAAACTGATGAGTTAAGCAAATTGAAAATTTTTTAAAGAAGTAATTATTCCCTTGGCGGAAGGGGAGAGATTCGAACTCTCGATCCTTTCGGATGCCTGTTTTCAAGACAGGTGCACTAGACCACTATGCGACCCTTCCAGTAATAACAGAGTAAATTATACCATTATTCGGGCATTACAAAAACCAAAAATTTTGCTAAGATAAATTAATGCAAACAGCAAATGAAAATCAACCAGCTGCATCAGCAAAAGAAGAAATTTCCATGGAAAAACTGAATGAAGAAATCAAAACACAGGTTCTTTTCTCCTGGAAAGCTTTATCTCGCCCTTTTAAAGTCAGAACTCGAGAATTTTATACTACTGCTGGTTCAATTATTTTTTTACTTTGCATTATTTTTATCTTTCTTAAGGAATTTTTACTTGTCATGGCAATTATCGCTTTCTCTTTTTTTGTTTATATTTTAAGCACTGTTAAACCAGAGGAGGTGGAAAACCAAATCACTAATAAAGGCATTTTTAATGCTGGCAAATTATATTTTTGGGATCAACTAGGCAGATTCTGGTTTGGAGATAGTTATGATAGCCGCGTTTTATTTATTGAAAATTTTGAAGGTTTACCTCCCCGTCTTATACTTTTAATTAATCATAAAGATGAAGAAAATATCACCACTATACTAAAAAAATACCTTATAAACCAAAAACCTACTAAATCCCAACTTGAAAAAGCTGGTGAATGGTTGGTAAAAAAAGTTCCTCTAGAATCAACTACTAAACCAA
>JAAZND010000101.1 GCA_012798485.1 Candidatus Beckwithbacteria bacterium
AAAGTTTGCAAGCCAAAGAACCAAGACATTTTTTGCTTTTTTTCAAGAAAAGTAAAGTAATAAGTTTTTTGCAAAAAAATTTTAAAAGCAAATTAGCTAGTCTCAAAAATTTCCCTCCAAAGCTAAAAGTCTTTTTTGAAAAGATAGAAAAATTTATTTTAAACTTAAAAAAACTCTCAGCTAAAAAAGATTTACTAACTTTTTTAGGTTATTTGTGTGTGTTTTCAGCTCTTGTTTGCTTTATCATTTTGACTTCACCGCTTATGGCTACCAATTTGGTTTTAGGAATCAAAAGTTATCATGGCAAAATCAATCCTCAAATTTATAATGACGCCAGTTTACTTAAAAGCAATAGTTTGTTAACAGAAATTTTTTATCTGCAAATCCCCAAAATCAACCTTTTTAGTCCAGTGATAACCAATATTGATGCTGCAGACGAAACAGCTTATAAAAAAGCTCTGGATCAAGGGATTGCGCATGCTGCTGGGACAGCCTTGCCTGGAGAAGGGAAGATGATTTTTCTTTTTGCCCATGATGTGGATTTCAGTTTTGATTTAAGCCGTTATAATGCTCTTTTTTATAACCTTAAAGATTTAGAAGCCAAAGATCCGCTTACTCTTTTTTATGATAATAAAGAGTATCAATATGAAGTTTTAAAAAAGTTAATTACTGATCCTTCTGACACTTCAGCTTTAGAAGAATATAAAAATCAGGATGTTTTAATCATGCAAACCTGCTATCCACCAGGAACAACTTGGAAAAGGTTATTGGTAGTGGCGGGGAGAATAGAGGGTTAATTTAGTGAGAGTGGCTCATTGGAAGCGACCATAGGGGTATAACAATCTTTAAAAATAATAAAAATCCTCCTTGTTAAAGGAGGCAGGCTGAAAGCCGGAGGATTTAAAAATCCCTCTACCAAGCGGCGCTTGGTGTCTCCCTTTAACAAGGGAGATATTACTTATTAAATTTCAAATTAGAAATTTCCAATTAAAAATTTACTATTTTACCTTTTTGAATTATTAGAGTTAACTTAGGTTTTTTAAATAAGAAAGTATAATTATACAAGCCTATAAGATTGACAAAAGCAATAATTAATCCTATAATATCAATATGTTTGGAAAAGAACATTTTAAACCATATCGATATGTGAGGTTAAAAGTTAAAGCCAAAAAAAATAAAGATTTTCATTATTATAAACCTTTTATTTCTGCTTTGGCTTATTTTTGTTTTTTTACTTCTTTCTTTGGTTTAATTTTTCTAGCCAGTCCCTTGATTATTGCTCAAAGTATTGTTTTTTTACAAAAAATTAATAAAAATCTTATAAGTTATGCCGGCAACCAAAACACAACAGTTGTCAATGTTTCAAGTCAAACTCTGACCCCAAAAGTGGATTTAGCCAGCCAGCCTTTTTTTATCAAAATTCCCAAAATCAATGTCGATGCCAAGGTTTTCCCAAACATTGATCCTTTTGATAAAACAAGCTATGAGCCGGCTTTAAGCCAGGGAGTAGCGCATGCGACTGGTTCAGCTTTTCCTGGAGAAGAGAAAATGATCTATATTTTTGGTCATTCCACAGATTATGACTGGAATGTAGCCCGCTACAATGCGCTTTTTTATCAGCTCAAGGATTTGGAAATTGGTGATGAAGTTAGTTTAACTTTGGGTGAAAAAACCTTTCAATATCAAGTAGCTGACAAGCAGATTGTGGAGGCTAATGATTTTTCTTTATTTTCTCAAAATAAAGAGCAAAATGTCTTGATTTTACAAACTTGTTATCCACCCGGAACCACATGGAAAAGGCTACTGATTTTAGCAAAATTTATAGGTGATTAATACCCATCCTATAATACTTGACAAAATGCTTTTGGCTTGGTAAGATAGTTCAAATTATTTTAATATTTTTTTGCAGAAATTTAAAAAATGTAAAAAAACAAATCATGAAAAATTTAATTCAACATATTACAGCATTATTTAGTTTAGTAATTTTAGCTTTTAGCTTGGCAACTCAGACTTATGCTCAGGAATGCCATAGTGTTTATGGTGGTGGCGAAGTTTGTGATCATGGCCACATTGATGTTGATAAAAAAGTTTGGAATCCAGCCAAAAATGAATGGTGGGATAATATTGACAGCTCCTCTTATACTTTCAAAGCCAATGAAGAATTCAAATATGAAATCAGAGTCAAAAATACTGGCGATGTCACTTTACACGAAGTGAAAGTGACTGATCTTATGCCAGACGTTGATTATATTATCTGGACAGGTAATTGGGACTGGGATAGTGATGACCATAAAGCTACTTGGATGATTTATGATCTTGAACCAGGTGAAACTGAAGTGAGAGATATTCATTTTAAATTTGCTGACAGTGACAAAATTCCTAGCGGCACAACCTGGGTTAGAAATGAAGCTGTAGCTAAAGTGAAAAATGGTGATAGTGATTCAGATACTGCCACTATCTATGTGCGTAAAGCTGTTTTGGGAGTAACTACTAAAGCTCCAATCATGCCAGAAACTGGTGCAGAGAGTTCAATCATTCTTGCTGGAGAGCTTTTAGCCTTAGGTTTGGTTGGATTTGGCTTTTTGAGAATTGCCAAAAATAAAGTTAGTAAATAAGTTTATTAATTATATTATAAAAATAAATTAAGAAAATTATATTTATCCAAAAATTAAGTGATTAAAAATTGGTAAATATAAAGAAAATATGGCTAAAGATATATTTGAAGGAGTATTTAGACCAGAAGATCAATCGCCAAGATTAACTAGAAGAGAATTTGGAGGATTGGTTGCCGCGACATTTTTTGCAGCTATGGGAGCAGAATTACCAAAGGTTGCTTTTGCTGAAGGAGGAGTAGAACAAGAGAGAAGTTTTGGTCATGTAGTAACTACTGGTGTTCCAGAACATGCTAAGCCAAATAAAGTAGCTGATTTAAATACTCCTGTTGAAAAAGGTGGTCAAACTAGAACTCTAACATATTTAGAGGATGTTGTAGCTGAACCAGGGACTCTTATGACAGAGGATCCAAATATAGCTAGGGAGAATAGATCAGCTGTATTAACTTTGAGATCAGAAATACAACAAGATATTGATAGATTTAGTCCTGCAGTTGTTATGATGAGAGAAGCTGATGAGATGGGTCCTGGACAGGTTTTAGTCACTGGGGATAGTTTTAGAGTTGAGAATTTACCAGGAGGAGTGACTGTTGATTTACCTACTCAAGGACCTGATCATAGTTATATTTTTCTTGCTATAGGTCCAGAAAATTGGGATGGAACAACTCCTCAAGATGGTAATTTTGGTGTAGTGGTTAAAGTTCCAGAAAGTAATCAAGGGACAGTAAAAGGGACTACTCTTGCTACGGGACAATATTGGAGTTCTAATCAAGCTACAGAAACAATTACAACTGCATTAGAAAAAGGTCAATGTGGAGCAGATGGTTGTAAAAGAGTTAGTTTCGTTGGTCTAAGATTTGGACCAAAAGGACCTGCTCTTAGTGTAGTAGATTTTGTAAGAGGAGCAGATAATAATAAATTAATTAGTAAAAAAATAGCCTCTAATTGGGATAATAGGTAAATTCTTCTCAAGTTTTTGTTAAAAGGCACAGGTTATTCTGTGCCTTTTTTGTTATAATAATTTTAGAAAGTTTTTCATTTTTAGAATATCTTTTTTCCTGATAAGAAAATATGTTTTTCATGTTTAAATCGAAAATGAAACCATTATTACCATTATTTTTAGTTATTTTAGTAAGCCTTATTGTAGCTTTTACTAATATTGTGCCAGGAACTTTTTTTTCTGGTTGGGATAATATTCATCCAGAGTTTAATTTGGGTATGTATGCTCATCGAGTTATATTTGGCGCTTGGCAAGAACATCTTGGAACAGGTGGACCACCAGCTCAAGGACATCCTGCTGAGATTTTCAGATTACCAATCTTATTTATCCTCAAATTATTTTTACCTCTAAATTTACAACGTTATGGTTTTATTTTTTTGATGTATTTAATTGGTGGAATAGGCATTTATTTTTATCTTAAAAATTATTGGTTAGTCAGAGAAAAGCAATACACATTACCGGATAAGATAGTCAATATTACTCAAAATTTAGTCAATGGATCTCACACTAAATTGGTCAATAAATATTCTGATTGGATTGCTAGTTTAGGAGCTATTTTTTACCTTCTAAATATTTTGACTTTACAACAATTTTATATTGCTTTTGAAATGTTTACAGTCCAATTTGCTTTTTTGCCTTTTTTGTTTATCAGTATTCATCTGTTAGTAAAAAAAATTAACATCAAAAATTTACTTATTTTTTTTGTAATCCAATTACTAATTGCTCCAAGTGCGCATACTCCTACGGTTTTTTATCTAGGGATGCTTTTTTCCACTACTTATGCTTTTTTCTTGACTTTAAATTTTAAGAAAATAAGATCTTCATTAAAATTTGCTTTGATAATTTTTATTATGACTTTACTAGCAAATAGCTATTGGATTATTCCTAATCTTTATTTTACTGTCAATGATGCTAATTATGTTTCTCAAAGTAAAGCCAATCGTGTTTTCAATTCAGAATCTTTGTGGAGTATTCGTTCAGAAGGTGATCTAAAAAGTTTTTTTACTGGAGTTCATTATTTGTTTGATTGGAAAGATTACAATTTTCAAACACAAAAATATGAATTTATTTTTGCTGAATGGCAAAATTATTTTTCCAACCCATGGATTGGAAAAATATTGTTAGGCTTTGGCGTTTTTGTTATTTTAGGATTATTTTTGACTATTTTTAATAAATATTTAGGATCAAAACGCTGGGGGATAGTTTTTTGGTATTTTCTCTCGATTGCGTTAATTTGGATAGATTTGTTCCCGACTAAATATCTGATTGATCTTTTTTATAAATCTGATATCTTTTTTGAAATATTTAGGAATCCATTTACCAAACTGTCTATTATTTTATCTTTTATCTGGAGTATCTTTTTTAGTCAGTTGTTAAATAGTGTTTTTTGGAAATTACGGAGAATAAATTTTCATAAAAAAATTATCAGATGGTTTCCAACATCTTTTCTGATTATTATATTTATTTTAATAATCTTGCTTAATTGGCCAACTTTTCAAGGAAATTTCTTGAATGAAAAATTAAGAATTTCAATTCCTTCAGAATATTTTCATTTATTCTCATATATCCAATCTTATGATAAAAATCAGAGAATATTAGAATTACCATATTATTCTTTTGAAGGTTGGGAATATTATAATTGGTCAACTGATGGAAAATCGAATGGATATCAGGGGATTGGTTTCAAATTTTTCGGTTTTGATCAACCATATTTAACTCCAGATTTTGCTCGTTGGACAGGGACAACTGATAGTTTTTATTATGAATTAAGATATGCGCTTGATCAACAAAATAGTAGCGTTTTAAATTCTGTTTTACAAAAATATAAGGTAGATTTAATTATTTTGGATGATACTAAAATTAATCCTTATGCAAGTCAAACTAATAATTCTTATAAAAATTTATTGAATAAAATAGATTTTAAACCAGTTTGGCAAGAAAATTTTTTAACTGTTTATCAAAGAATAGAAAACCAAAACCATGAGGTAGATTTGAGTTTGATTATCCCAAAGCAAATCAATTTTGTTTCAGCGAGCCTAGATCGTGTTCAAAAAGATATTGTTTATGAGAAAGTTGGTAATTATATTAATAATAATACAAATAAAATCTATCCTTTTGCCAGTCTTTTTTCTGAAGAAGTCAAACCGATTATTCTAGATGAAGGTCAAGTTGAATTTGAGAAATCAATTCCTCTTAATAATTATAAGGTTGTAATTCCAGGAATTTTAAAAAATTTTGGACTTCCGATTTTTATCAAGCGTTATGGAAGTCAAATTAACATAATTTTCCCTCAAATTGAGGTTTCTCTAAATCAACAAAAAATAAAATTAATTGATCTTGATAATTTTGATTTTGAAGCCGAAAGTACTGAATCAGCTACTTTATGGATCAATCAACAAAAAATAATTATTAATCCTAATCAAAAAATTTTAATAACGACTAAATTAGATACTAATAATCTAAAAATATGTTTTGAAGATCGTAAAACTCAAGAGAAAAAAGTAGTTTATGATCAAACTCTCTCTTCCAATCAATGGCAAAAACAACAGATTATAGAGACTCAGAATTTGGGAAAGATATCGATAAATTTATCTTTTCCATGGATAAAAACTGATCTTAATATGGATTCTACTAATTGTAGCAATCCAAATAGAGGTTATATAGAAAATAAATACCAGAATGGAAGCATGACATATTATGCAGACAAATATGGAGTTAATTGTTCAGGATATATTTTAAGCGATTTCAGCTCAAATACAGCTTTTTTATTAAATCTATCAGGAGAAAATTATCAAGGAAGAAGTATAAAATTATTTGTTAATGATACCCAGTTTTTAACTTTGACTAATGAATATCTTTTACCTGAAAATAAATTTTCTACTACTTATTTATTCCCTGAGTTAGTTGGGAACAA